>NZ_JBVVQH010000030.1:0-69194 GCF_055811115.1 Mesorhizobium sp. WSM4832
TCCAGATCAGGCTGTCGGCCGCCGATCCGGCCGGGCTCGACGACAAGGCGCGCGCGGTGGCGGCACGCATCGCCAAGATCCCCAACGTCATCGACATTTCGGACGGCCTGCCGCCGCCCGGCGTCGATTGGGCGATCGAGGTCGATCGCGCCAAGGCGGCGCAATACGGCATCAGCCCGACCTCGGTCGGCACCGTGGTGCAACTGGTGACCAACGGCCTCAAGCTTTCGGAATACCGGCCGGCCGGCGCCGACGACGCGGTCGACATCCGTCTGCGCCTGCCCGAAGACCGGCGCACGCTGTCGACTCTCGACGAGCTCAGGGTGCAGACCTCGCAAGGGTCGGTGCCGATCTCGAACTTCGTCGTCAGGAAGCCGGAGCCGACCGTCGGCATACTGAACCGCATCGACGGCGCGCGCACCGTGGTTGTGCAGGCCAATGTCAGCGCCGGCGCGCAGGTGGCGGCGGTGCAGGAGCAGGTCACCAAGGCGGTCACCGACATGGATCTCGGCAGCGGCATCCGCTGGAAGCTTGCTGGTTCCAACGAGGACAGCGCGGAAGCCAGCGCCTTCCTCGGCAAGGCCTTCGGCGCGGCGATCTTCCTGATCTTCCTGGTGCTGCTTGCGCAGTTCAACAAGTTCACCAGCGTGTGGCTCGTCTTGTCCTGCGTGGTCATGGCGACAATCGGTGTGTTCCTCGGATTGCTTTTGACAGGCGAAGCCTTCGGCATCGTCATGTCCGGCATCGGCGTCATCGCGCTCGCCGGCGTGGTGGTGAACAACAACATCGTGCTCATCGATACCTATGACCGGCTGCGCGAAGAAGGCTGGGACAAGATGGATGCGGTGCTGCAGACCTGCCGCGAGCGCGCCCGCCCGGTGGTGCTGACGGCGGTGTCGGCGATCCTTGGCGTGCTGCCGATCGCCTTCGGCCTCGGCCTCGAAATCTTCCATCACGAGACGACGATCAACGCGCCGTCGACGCAATGGTGGATCTCGCTGTCCTCGGCGATCGTGTTCGGCCTGTCCTTTGCCACCTTGCTGACGCTGGTGGTGACGCCGTCGATGCTGATGGTGTTCACCCGCGCCAAGGTGAAGCCCGGCGCGCGGCGCCACTGGCTCAGCCGCCTGTTCGGGCGCGGCAAGGGCAAGGTAGCGACCGACGAACCGGTCAACGAGACCGGCGCCGGGCCGGTGGAGGCCTTCCCGAAAGCGGCGGAATAGAGCGATTTAGTAAGCCCATGGACAAAAACCGCCCGGGAACAACCGGGCGGCTTTTTCATTGTCCCCTCGAACGTAGCCAGACGGCGAGGGTCTCCATGCCGATCACCACAATTCTGGTAATCATCCTGGTCCTGATCCTGATCGGCGCCGTGCCGGCCTGGCCGCATTCGCGATCCTGGGGCTACGGGCCGTCCGGCATCGTCGGCGTCATCCTGATCGTGCTGCTGATCCTGCTCTTGATGGGCAGGATCTGATCAGGCCGCTTGACGCGAGGCCGCGACGGTAATGCCGATGTCCTGCATGGCTTCCTTCACCGCCTGATCCAGAGGCGTATGCGGGATTTCGCCGATCACCTCTTCCAGCCGCGTCGAGACCAGCCGGTGCGCTTCGAAGCGCAGATAGGACATCGAGACGATCTCGCGCCACATGGCGACGAACGGGCTGCCGGCGCGCAGCACCCACCAGGGCATGAAGGAGAGCTTCAGCTTGCGTCCCAGCGCCTTCTCGGCCGCGGCCTTCATGTCGAGGTCGGTGATGGCGTGGCCGGGGAAGTTGATGGCCTCGTGGAAGCCGAGCTTGTCGAGGTTGCGCGCAAGCCCGACGAAGGCAACCGCGAAATCCGGCAGATAGGCCCATTCATGAGTAAGGTCGGCCGGGCCGGGCGCGGTGTAGACGCCCTTTTCCATCTTGGCGGCGACGATGAGGTCGAACCAGGAGCCGCTGCCGGTGCCGCCGAAGAAATCGCCCGCTCTGAGCACAATGGTGCGCACCCGGCCGGCCTCGGCCTCGCGGCGGAACAGGTCTTCCATGGCGCAGCGGATGCGGCCCTTTTCGGTGGTCGGATGGAAAGGCGTCGCTTCCGTGATCACCTGCGGCATCGGCGAGCCGTAATTGTAGACCGTGCCGGGGAACAGATGCAGCGTGTTGTTGGCATGGCAGGCGGCCATGACGTTTTCGGCCATCGGCAGGCACTTGCCCCAGTCGGTGTAGATCGGGTTCAGGCCGTTGAAGACGATGTCGACGCCTTGCGTTGCACGGATCAACGACAGGCGGTCCAGCGCGTCGCCGGCAACGGCGATAGCGCCCTTGAGTTCCGCCGGCACCTTGCCGGTTCTGGTGACGGCGCGGACGTCGAAGCCGGCGTCGATGAAAGCCTTGCCAACCACGCGGCCAAGCCGGCCATTGGCACCCAGAATTGCGATCGTGGTCATTTGTTCTCTCCGTTGCTTGCGTTTGCCCCGCTAATCTGAGGCGTTCATGGACGAATTGAAATTGACTGAGATCGGCGATCTGTTATTCAAAAATGAATGGAGCAATTCGACTGGAACCTGATCAAGAGCTTTGTAGCGGTCGCCGAGACCGGCAGCCTTTCGGCGGCCGCGCGCAAACTTGCGGCCAGCCAGCCGACGCTGGGCCGCCATATCGCCGAGCTTGAGCAGGCGCTCGGCGTCACGCTGTTCCGGCGCGGGCGGCGCGGCTATGAGCTGACGGAAGCCGGCAGCACGCTCTACGAGCGCGGCCGGGCCGTCAGCGAGGAAGCCAATGCATTCTCGCTGCTGGCGCTGGGTTCGGTCGAGGCGATCGAGGGCACGGTGCGCATCGCCGCTTCAGAGGTGGTCGCCGCCTTCGTTCTGCCCGACATGATGGCCCGTCTTGGCGAGCAGGAACCGGGCATCGAGGTCGAGATCGTTGCCTCGAACCAGGTCGAGAACCTGCTGCGCCGCGACGCCGACATCGCCATCCGCATGGTCCGGCCGGCGCAGAACGAGCTGTTGGCGCGCAAGGTCACCGACATTTCACTGTGTCTCTGTGCCGCTGGCTCCTATCTCGATCGGCGCGGACGCCCGGAGAAGCCTGCCGATCTTCTCGATCACGCCTTGGTCGGCTTCGACCGCAGCGACGAGATCATTCGCGGGTTCTCCGCGTTTGGTATCCCAGTCGGCCGCAGCCATTTCCGTTTCAGGACCGACAACCAGATCGTGCTGTGGGAGGCGGTGCGGACCGGAAACGGCATCGGCATCGGCCAGGAGCCGTTGGCCGCGCGCGATTCGGACCTGGAAAAGCTGTTGCCAGAGGTGCCTTTGCCGATCCTGCCGGTCTGGCTCGCCATGCATCGCGATGTGCGCACCAGCATGCGCATCCGCGGCGTGGCGGATTTCCTGCATGAGGAGCTGAAGCGCTATTCGGCGGGCACCGGGTCGGCAGCGAATTCGGCCCGGTGAGCGAGGCCTGCCATCAACAGCACGATGACCAGCAACCCGGAAAGCGCGATGAAGATCGGGCCGAAGCTCGAATGCTCGGCGACGAAGCCGATTGCCGACGGGGCTACCAGGATGCCGGAATAGCCCATGGTGGTGACGACGCTCATGCCGGTGCCGGACGACATGCCTTCCTGGTTGCCGCCGGCCGAAAAGAGGATCGGCACCATGTTGGCGATGCCGAAGCCGCAAAAGGCGAAAGCGGCGATGGCAAGGTACGGCGAGGGCGAGAGGCCGGCGACCAGCATGCCGGCGGCGGCGACCAGCGCCGAGCCGCGCAACGTCGCCACCGCGCCGAAGCGGTTGCGCACGCCATCGCCCAGGAAACGCATCAGCGCCATGACGCCGGAGAAGGCCGCGTAGGCGAGACCGGCGATCGCGAGGTCGGCGCCCAGTTCCTGGTGCAGGAACAGCGCCGCCCAGTCGAGCACCGCGCCCTCGGAGATCATGGTGAGCAGCGCCATCAGCCCGACCAGATAGACCGCCGCGTGCCGCGGCAGCGTGAATTTCCGATGCTCGACAGCCTGCGGCTTGTCCTCGGCGACGAGGTAGCGAATGGCAAAGGCGATGACGGCAAAGGCGATAACTGTCGCCGCGATGGCATGAGGAAGATAGCCGTAGTTCTGGATCGAATAGCCACCAAGCGCGCCGCCGGCGAAGCCACCAAGGCTCCAGAAGCCATGCGAGGACGACATGATCGCCCGGGAAAGCTTCCTTTCCACCACGACGGCATTCGAGTTCATCGCGACATCCATGCCGCCGATCGAGCCGCCGAAGACGAGCATGGCAATCGCCGCCAGCGGCACGTTGGGCGCGAGCGCCACGATCAGCAGGCCGAAGCTGCCGCAGACGCCGAACCAACGTGTCACGGTGCGCGAGCCGTGCCTGGAGATGAGATGGCCGCACCAGGTCATGGCAATGACCGCGCCGACGCCGAACAGGAGGATCAGCAGGCCGAGCGTGAATCTGGTGATGTCGAGCCGGGTCAGGAACACCGGAATCTGCGGCGCCCAGCTGCCGGTGAGAAAGCCATTGGCCAGGAAAATACCGGCGACGGCCCAGCGGCCGCGCGTCGCGGCCTGCATCGTGGTTTGCACGCTCATGGTCTGAAATCCGCTGCGCCAATGGCTTTGCGCGGCAAATTAGATCGATTCAATCGACAGTCAAGCGCCGCTGGGAAGAAGTTCTTGGACCAAAAAGGTGCCCCGCTTGTCGTCATCCACGGGCGGAGCAAGGAGCGAAGCGACGCGCGCAGACCCGAGGATCCATTCCGTGACTTAGGAGCGTCGCAGCGGTGCAGAACATCCCCGGGTCGCGCGGTTACGATCATAATTCTGGACGGCCGTGCTCTTCGGCGGACGTCACGGCATGGATTCTAGGGTCTCCGCGACGTCGCTTCGCTCCTTGCTCCGCCCTAGAATGACGAAGCCGCGAAGGCGATCGGCAGCATTAGTGATCCTTCGGTCGCCGTGCCTCGAACTCGGCCTTCTTGGCCTGCGACGCCTCGGTCTGGTTGAGCGCCTGCCATTCGGCATAGGGCATGCCGTAGATGATCTCGCGCGTCTCATCCTTCGACAGCGCCACGCCTTCGGCGTCGGCGGCCTCGCGATACCAGTTGGACAGGCAGTTGCGGCAGAAGCCGGCGAGGTTCATCAGGTCGATGTTCTGGACATCGCCGCGCTCGCGCAGATGCTCCACCAGCCGGCGGAAAGCGGCTGCCTCGAAATCGCGTTTCTGCTCGTCGCTGAGTTCGGTCATCTCAGGAAACTCCCGGCCTTGGCGGCCTTTTCACGTCGCTTACTGGCCTGACGGCCTCATGCCGGCTCGGTGCGCGAGCCGAACATCTTCACCTGATGTATATCGGGACGGCGGTCGATGGCGTCAACGATCGGCGCCAGCCGTTCGGCCCAGGCGAACGCGCCGGCACGGTCGGCGATCAGGTCCTGGCGGATCTCGATCAGCGCGTGGGCGTAGCCGTTGACGATGGCATGGCGGAACATGGTGTCGCCGCGCAGCGCGCCGTCATAGGGTTCGTTGTCGCCGACGACGAGGGTCTTGTCCTTTGCCAGCATATCGATCAGTGGCCGCGCCACGCGATCATCGAGGTCCCACAGGACGCCGACATGCCAGGGGCGGACAAAGCCCTGCATAACCGGCGTGAAGGAATGCACGGAGAAGATGAACGGCGCCTTGCCCGAGGCATGGGCAACGGAGGCGATCATCGCGCCGACAGCGTCATGGTAGGGCCGGTAGAAGCGGTCGAGCCGCCTCTCGCGTTCGTCCGGGGCAATCGGATAGTTTCCCGGAACCACGGTGCCGTCATAGAGCTGACGGATCATGGTAGGGTCGTCCTCGCCCCGGTTGGGGTCGATCAACAGCCGCGAGAAGCCGGCAAGCACGGCCGGCGCGTCGAGCGCCGCGGCGAGCTCGCGCGTCACCGTCTCGACGCCGATGTCATAGGCGATGTGACGCTCGAACTCGGACGCCGGCAAACCGAGACTGCCATATTCCTCGGGCAGGTCGCGGCGGGCGTGATCGGCGAGAAGCACGACGCCTTTTTTGCGGTCGCCCTCGACAATGTCGAACGGCGTGAAAACTGTGGATCGGGTCATCAGCTGAAAAGGGGATGGCGGCTTCGATGTGGTATCGTCATTCCATGAAGAGGACGCTGGCGCAATGCCGTTGTTTGGCCAAGGTTTCTGCAAAAAATCCCCGACGGGAACAGAATTTGCGCGACGTGCCCTTCTAAATCGATTGGAATTGAACAAAACGGCGCGTTGACATGCGACCGGAGTTTGCTGAAAAGGGCTTCGAGAGATGCAAATGTGGTTCGCAAGGGGATCTGCGATGGGTTTTGCCGGCCGGTTGCGCAAGCGCCTGGCCGTGCCGTTGCTGATCATCGGCGCGGGATTATGCGCGATCGGCGCGACCTCGCCGGCCCGGGCCGACTTCCGCGTTTGCAACGCAACGCAAAATCTGGTGGGCGTCGGCATCGGCTATCGCGCCAAGGCCGGCTGGATCACCGAGGGCTGGTGGCACATCGAAGGATCGACCTGCAAGACGCTGATCGAGGGTCCGTTGTCATCAAGGTTTTACTATCTTTATGCAGAAGACGCCGAGCGCGGCGGGCGCTGGGACGGCCCGATCAACATGTGCGTCGCCGAAAAAGAGTTCAAGATCGCCGGCGTGAATGATTGCGTCGCCCGGGGCTTCCAGCGCGCCGGATTTCAGGAATATGACACGGGCGAGCAGGCAAGCTGGATGGTCCAGCTGACCGACGAGCCCGCAACGGGAGGCGCGCCAGCGGCCCCCGCTCCGGGAACAAACACTCAATGAGACGTAACCGCAAGGTCAAGATCCTCGCCACCATCGGTCCGGCTTCCTCCTCCGAGGAGATGCTGAAGAAGCTTTTCGAAGCCGGCGCCGATGTCTTCCGCATCAATATGAGCCATACCGACCACGAGCTGATGCGCACGCTGGTCGGACGCATCCGCGCCGTCGAGGCCGATGTCGGCCGGCCGATCGGCATCCTCGCCGACCTGCAGGGGCCGAAGCTCAGGGTCGGCAAATTCGCCAACGTCAAGGAAGCGCTGACCGCCGGCCAGACCTTCACGCTCGACGACAATCCGGAACCCGGCAATTCGAAGCGGGTGTATCTGCCGCATCCCGAAATCCTGAGCTCGGTCGAAGCCGGTCACCGTCTTTTGATCGACGACGGCAAGCTGGAGCTGAAGGCGCTGAAGAGCGACGGCAAGTCGATCACCTGCACGGTCGTGGCCGGCTCGGGCATTTCCGACAAGAAGGGCGTCAGCCTGCCAGACACCGACCTGCCGGTCGGCGCGCTGACCGAGAAGGACCGCGCCGATCTCGACGCGGTGCTCGCCACCGGCGTCGACTGGGTGGCGCTGTCCTTCGTGCAGCGGCCGGAGGATCTGGCCGAAGCGCGCAAGATCGCGCGCGGCCGGGCGCTGATCATGGCCAAGATCGAGAAGCCGCAAGCGGTGGCCCGACTGGCGGAAATCATCGAATTGTCCGATGCGCTGATGGTCGCGCGCGGCGATCTCGGCGTCGAGATGCCGCTCGAAGCCGTGCCAGGCATCCAGAAGCAGATCACGCGCGCGGCGCGCCGCGCCGGCAAGCCGGTGGTGATCGCGACCCAGATGCTGGAATCGATGATCACCGCCCCCGTGCCGACCCGCGCCGAGGTCTCCGACGTGTCGATCGCCGTCTTCGAGGGTGCGGACGCGATCATGCTTTCGGCCGAGTCCGCGGCCGGCGCCTATCCGGTCGAGGCGGTCGGCATGATGAACCGCATCGCCACCAAGGTCGAAACCGATCCGACCTATGCCGGCATCATCAACGCGCAGCGCTCCGAGCCGGAAGCAACCGGCGCCGACGCCATTTCGCTCGCCGCGCGCGAGATCGCCGAGACGCTGAAACTGTCGGCGATCATCACCTACACCGCGTCGGGCACGACCGGGTTGCGCGCCGCTCGCGAACGGCCGCAGGTGCCGATCGTGGCGCTGTCGCCGATCCTCAACACGGCGCGCCGGCTATCGCTGCTGTGGGGCACGCATTGCGTCGTCTCGGAGGACGCCAAAGACCTCGACGATATGGTCGACCGCGCCTGCCGCATCGCGCTCGACGAGGGCTTCGGCAAGCCCGGCGACCGCGTCATCATCACCGCCGGCGTGCCGCTGAGGACGCCGGGCTCGACCAACATGCTGCGGATTGCCTATCTCGGGTCGGAGACGCATTAGGGCGTGCCCTGAAGCGCTTTCGTCTCGCAAGTCAGCCCGGCGCCAGTTCGGCGTCAGGCACCTGAAGCTCAGGGCATTTGCCGGCGCCTTGCGTGTCGCCAGCAATCCGTGTCTCCACTCTCGCAGCAATCGCCTGCAGGTCGACGGACTTGCCGGTCACCTTCTCGATGGCGCCGACGACGAGGTCGGGCGCGATCCAGTCGGGCTTGTGGCCGAGATTGCGAACCCAGACCAGCTCGGCGCCGGCAATGTCGCGCTCGAGCCCGACGGAATGGATCGTCGCGTAGACCACCTTGTCGCGATCGCCCGAGATGACGACGGTGGGCGCCTTGATCTCGTGGTAAACAGGCGAGGCGGCGCGGACATAATCGTAGAGCTGGGCGACATCGCGGGCGTTGGCGCGGAAGGCAGATGGCCGCAACACCAGCGGGATCGAGGCTCTGCCGATATAATCGTCCGGCAGGTGGTTGGGCGAAAAGACGCAGGATGTGGCATTGCCGATCTGCAGCATGCCGGCCGGGTAAGCCAGGGTCTCGGAAAACAGCCAGCCGATCACCGGCGTGGCGGTGAGCTTGTAGTACCAGGCGGTCGCGCCGCCTGGCCAGGGATGGCTGACGGGCGCCAGGAAGACGAGGCCGAGCGTCTTTTCGGGATGTTTTCGGGCAAAGGTCGTCGTGACCGCCCCACCGAAAGAATGTGCGACAATAATCGCTTTCTCGATGTGGAGGCGGTCCATCAGCGCGGCGATGGTGTCGGTCTGCGCTGGCAAGGTGTCGTTGTTGCCGCGCTCCGACCAGCCGAAGCCCGGGCGGTCGAGGAACAGCAGTTCGGCGCGGCCTTCGAGCAGGGGCCTCAGCGGCAGCATCTGATCCATCAGGTTGGCGCTGGCGCCATGGACGAAGACGAGCGGCGGCAGGTCCGCGCCGATAGGCGCCGGGATATGGATGAAGTGGATGCGCACGCCGTCGATCTCGGCGAACTCGCCGGCCGGCGGGTTGCGGCGCTCGATCAGCCAGACGCCGGCGCGGGTGACGCCGGCGAGGGCAAAGAGGAGCGCGATGAGGAAGAGCAAGGCGGCGCAGATGAGGTTCATGGGGGGAGATACGGGTGAAAGGCGGAATTGGTTTTGAGGGCAGTAGGGCAGTAGGGCAGTAGGGCAGTAGGGCAGTAGGGCAGTAGGGCAGTAGGGCAGTAGGGCAGTAGGTGGGCTCTTCCCTTACTGCCTTACTGCCCTACTGCCTACGTTCAAATCCCCTCGCCGGCCAGCTCTTCCGAAAGCGTCGAAACCTGGCCCTGGGCGCTGCGCATCATCGGGTAGATGGCGAGCACCTTTTGCCAGGCTTCCAGCGCTGACTGCTTGTGGCCGGTCTCGGTCATGATCTGGGCGAGGCCCGAGAGCGCGCCGAAATGGCGGGGCTCGAGCTGCAAGGTGCGGTCGATATCGGCCATCGACTTCCCGTAATTCTTCATCAGGAAATGCACGGTGGCGCGGCGGTTCCAGCCCTCGGCATAATCGGGCTGCAAGGTCACGACCTGGTCAAGGAAATCGAGCGCGACGTCGAATTTCTGGTCTTCCGTCGCCTTTTGCGCCCATTGCATCATCAGGTCGATAGAAGCGCTGCCGGACTGGTTCCATTCGTTCCAGATGCGGCCGGCGATGCGCTCGGCCGCCTTTTCATTGCGCTCGCGCTTCAACTCGGTGAAGAGCTGATCGAGGCGGCCCTGCCTAGTCGGGGCTGCCGGCGGCGTGGCGGCGGGTGGCGGCGCGGCATCTGGCGGCAGAGCGCCTGGCACCTCTTCGGCCCCTGCAGGCAAAGCTGTGCCGGACAGCAAAAGGGCGGTGAAAAATGCAAAAAGAATCCGCATCGCCGGAATCTAGTCCCGGACGGCGGATCGTCAAAGTGATTTTAGCGTGAGAGCGCCGGCGAACCGGCAATCGACATCAGCGCGGCGCGGTCTCTCGCATGTCGCTTCCTTTCGGGCGACATGCATCAAGCCGCGCGCAAGGCTCAGCCCTGGCGCGCCTTGTAGCGCGGAGCGGTCTTGTTGATGATGTAGATGCGTCCCTTGCGGCGAACCAGCTGGTTGTCGCGGTGACGCGCCTTGAGCGCCTTGAGCGAATTCTTGATCTTCATCGTCTTGCCTGTTCGGTCAGGGCCCATCCCGGGCCGAATTTTTAAAGGCGCGCCCGAAAAAGCGCGCCTTTGAACTTGCGTGGCTCATAAACGAGGAGGCTTGCCCCTGTCAACCACGTGCGCATGCCCGAATGCCACAAGTTGAGCCGCTCATCAAATATCCGCCATCCCGGCGGCGCGGCATTGCGCGACTCATAGGCGGCTGGGATGGTGAGGCAACGCCAAGCGACCGGGGGTCTCCATGCGCCGTCTCTTTCTGTCCGCCTGCCTTGTCTTTCTGGCAACCGCCCCGGCCGCCCGGGCCGAGGGCTGCGACCGTGGTGACGACAGCCAGTCGATGATGAACATCTGCGCCGATGCCGACCGCCAGGCGGCCGATGCCAAGCTCAATGCCGCCTACAAGGACTTTGTCAGCCGCAAAGACCAGGCCTCGAACAAGCTCTTACAGACGGCACAGCGCGCCTGGATCGCTTTCCGCGACGCCGAATGCGCTTATTCGACCGCCGACAGCCAGGGCGGCTCCATCCATCCGATGGAGGTGTCGCAGTGCCTGACGGAACTCACCAACGCGCGCATCAAGCAGCTGACCTCCGATGCGAACTGCAAGTCAAGCGATCCGGCCTGCGCCAGCCCGGACGGGGACGAAGACCAGGATTTTCAATAGCCTGCGGGTTTAAAGCGGTTGATGTATGTCGTTATCCCAAACCGATGCGCATTTTTGGGCGACATGCATCAGCTTCGCCGGCGAATCCGCGTGAAATGGCCCATCTTGCGGCCGGGGCGCGTTTCGGCCTTGCCGTAGAGATGCAGCATCAGGTCGGGTTCGGCGAGCAGCGCCGGCACTTTCAGCATGTCGTCGCCGATAAGGTTTTCCATCACGCAATCGGAATGACGGGCAGGCGAGCCCAGCGGCAGGCCGGCGACGGCGCGGATATGCTGCTCGAACTGCGAGACGACGCAGGCAGCTTCCGTCCAGTGGCCGGAATTGTGCACGCGCGGCGCCAGCTCGTTGGCCACAAGCGAGCCGTCGGCAAGAACGAAGAACTCGACGCCGATGACGCCGACATAGTCGAGCGCGGTCAATATCTTCGCGGCTGCCGTCTGCGCCGCCGCGGCTGTTTCCAGCCTGATCCCGGCCGGCAAGGTGGAACTGCTCAGGATGCCCTCGCGATGGATATTCTCGGCCGGATCGTAGGCGGCAATTGCGCCGTCCGGCCCACGCGCGGCGATCACCGAAATCTCGCGCTCGAAAGCTACGAGCGATTCCAGGATCAGCGGCACATTGCCCATCGCCTCGCATATGCCGGCGAAGCCAGCCGTCTCCATGTTGCGGAAGACGCGCTGGCCCTTGCCGTCATAGCCCATGCGGCGGGTTTTCAGGACGCCGCTGCCGTTGAACTTCTTCAGCGCTTCGGTCAACTGATCGTCATTGTCGACCGGACAGAATTCCGCCGTCGGGATGCCGATGCCGTTGAGGAAGCTTTTCTCGGCGACGCGATCCTGCGCGACTTCGAGCGCGCGTGCCGGCGGATAGACCGGAACCGTTGCCGCCAGCGTTTGCGCCGCGGCGACCGGGACATTCTCGAATTCGTAGGTGACGACGGCGCTGGCGGCGGCGAGTTCGGCGAGGGCCGCCGGATCGTCATAGGCGGCGACGATCTGCCGGTTGGCGACCTGGGCCGCCGGGCAGTCGGCCTGGGGCTCTAGTACGACGATGCGGTAGCCGAGGCGCGCCGCGGCAATCGCCAGCATGCGGCCGAGCTGGCCGCCGCCGATGATGCCGATGGTTGAACCCGGCGCCAGGCTCACGGCGTGTCCGTCGGCTCGGTGGCGACCTTGGCGGTCTGCGCCGAGCGCCAGGCGTCGAGCCGCGCGGCGAGCTTGTCGTCGTTGAGCGCCAGCACCGCGGCGGCGAGAAGTGCTGCGTTGGCCGCACCCGCCTTGCCGATGGCTAAAGTGCCGACCGGGATGCCGGCCGGCATCTGCACGATGGAAAGCAACGAGTCCTGGCCCGATAGCGCCTTGGATTCGACCGGAACACCGAAAACGGGCAGCGGCGTCATCGCCGCCGTCATGCCGGGCAAATGCGCCGCCCCACCGGCGCCGGCGATAATCACCTTGAAACCGGCGGCCTTGGCGCCCTTGGCGAATTCATAGAGCCGGTCGGGCGTGCGGTGCGCGGAGACGATCAGCCTTTTGTGCGGGATGCCCAGCGCCTCCAGCGTTTCCGCCGCCTGGCGCATCGTCGCCCAGTCGGACTGGCTGCCCATGATGATGGCGACGTCGGCACGCTGATCGGTCAAGGGTTCGCTCCCCGGCGGCAAAGGCGCGCCTTAGCGGAATTCGCTCCTAGCCGCAAGGATTGTCGCGGCTGCGTCCCTTCGCTGTCAGGACGGTCCGCAGCCTCCTGGCCGCGGCCCGTTCAGGCAATGATGTCGGGGATGATACGGTCTTCCAGCGCCATCAGCCGGTCTTTCAGCAGCAGTTTCTTCTTCTTCATACGCTGGATCTGAAGCGGGTCGCAGCCCATGGCGATCATCGCGTTGATGGCGGCGTCGAAATCGGCGTGTTCTTGTTTGAGCCGGGAATATTCGAGGCGTATTTCAGCCTGTTCCTGTTCGGACATTATCTACCGTCTGCGTATGCATCGCCCAATCGGGCTGTTTGGGCGGGACCGGTCAGGTTGTCTGTTGGTGACCGGCGGGCAGCCCTTACCACATTTCACTTTGTCGTGGAATGCTACCACGTGGCATTCGACATCGAGATCGGTTGGTGGCAAACTGTCATTGTGCCGTCACAGTCTCAACCTGCGGTGGACGCGCCTGCGACGGCTGCAATCGAGGAAACCATGAAAGGGAGAACCAATCATGTCTCTTGCATCCCATCTTGATGAGTTGCAGCGGAAACACGGTGACATCGAGCGCGAGCTCACCGATGCGATGAACCATCCTTCGGTGGACGATCTCGAAATCGTGAATCTCAAGCGACGCAAGCTGGCAATCAAGGACGAGATTGAAAAGCTGAAGGGAAGTCCGACGACACACTGAAGCTCCTCTCAGGCACCCGTCACCGCAACCCGCCGCGGTGAAACCTCCCGGTGGCAGGAAATGCCGCCGGCTCGGTGTCCATACCGAATTTGCTGGCTGTTTGGTCGCGTGATCTCGTGGCCGGGCGTCTGTTTTTGAACTCTCCGGCCAGTGGTCACGGGCAGGCGATTGCGAATTCCCATTGCCGCTGCCATTGACAAGCCATCTTTGCTCCGCCACCTCATGCCCGGACCTTGCAGATAAAAGGCGGCCGGCATGACCGGATATTTCTCTTCTCCCTTCCCGCGCCGGCCATCTGTCGGCGTTTCGGTTGGCGGCGTCATGGTCGGCGGCGGGGCGCCGGTCGTCGTGCAATCGATGACCAATACCGATACAGCCGATGTCGACCAGACCGTCGCCCAGGTCGCGGCGCTGCATCGTGCCGGTTCCGAGATCGTGCGCATCACCGTCGACCGTGACGAGAGCGCCGCGGCGGTGCCGCGCATCCATGAGAGGCTGGCGCGGCTCGGCGTCGACGTGCCGCTGGTCGGCGACTTCCACTATATCGGCCACAAGCTGCTCGCCGATCACCCGGCCTGCGCCGAAGCGCTGGCGAAATACCGCATCAATCCCGGCAATGTCGGCTTCAAGGACAAGAAGGACCGCCAGTTCGCCGCGATCGTCGAGATGGCGATCAGATATGACAAGCCGGTGCGCATCGGCGTCAACTGGGGCTCGCTCGACCAGGAGCTGCTGACCCGGCTGATGGACGAGAACCAGGCCCAGGGTTTCCCGCTCACCGCGCAGGAAGTCATGCGCGAGGCGATCGTGCAGTCGGCGATCCTGTCGGCCGAGATGGCGGAAGAGATCGGGCTTGGCCGCGACAAGATCATCCTGTCGGCCAAGGTCAGCGGCGTGCAGGACCTTGTCGCCGTCTATACCGAGCTTGCGACGCGCTCCAACCACGCGCTGCATCTCGGCCTGACCGAAGCCGGCATGGGCACCAAGGGCATCGTCGCTTCGTCCGCCGCCATGGGCATCCTCCTGCAGCAAGGCATCGGCGACACGATCCGCATCTCGCTGACGCCGGAGCCGAATGGCGACCGCACCCGCGAGGTGCAGGTGTCGCAGGAACTGTTGCAGACCATGGGCTTCCGGCAGTTCGTGCCGATCGTCGCTGCCTGCCCCGGCTGCGGGCGCACGACATCCACCGTGTTCCAGGAACTCGCCCAGAGCATCCAGGCCGACATCCGCAAGAACATGCCGGTGTGGCGCGAAAAATATCCCGGCGTCGAGAACCTCAAGGTTGCGGTGATGGGCTGCATCGTCAACGGCCCCGGAGAATCCAAGCACGCCGATATCGGCATATCGCTGCCAGGCACCGGCGAGACGCCGACGGCGCCTGTCTTCATCGACGGCAAGAAGGCGGCGACGCTGCGCGGCCCGTCGATCGCGCAGGATTTCGAGAAGATGGTCGGCGACTATATCGAGCAGCGATACGGGCACGGCAAAGCCGCGGCCGAGTAGGCCGATGCACCGCTTGCTCGGGGCCGTACTGATCCTGACTTGCGTGCTGCTTCCGACCGGTCAGGCATTCGCCGATCCGCCGCAGTCGCGGTCGGCCGCAAAACGGCTGATCAACCGCGTCTGCGACCTGATCGAGACCCAGGCCCAGCAGAACGGCCTACCCAGGGATTTCTTCGCCCGGCTGATCTGGAAGGAGAGCCGCTTCGATCCGAACGCGGTGAGCCCGGTCGGCGCTGAAGGCATCGCGCAATTCATGCCGGGCACCGCCAAGATGCGCGGCCTGGCCAACTCCTTCGACATCGAGCAGGCCATTCCCGCGTCGGCGAGGTATCTTGCCGAGATGAAGACAAGCTACGGCAATCTCGGCCTCGCGGCAGCGGCCTATAATGCCGGCGAGAACCGGGTGTCGCGCTGGCTAGCCTCCGGCGGCTTCCTGCCGATGGAGACGGAAAGCTATGTCTTCGACGTCATGGGCGAGCCCGTCGACAAGTTCTCGGACACTGCCTATGCCGGCACGGTGCAGCCGCTCGATCCCAAGATGACCTTCGCCGTCGCCTGCCGCAAGCTGCCGGTGATCATGTCGCGGACCGTCGCCATGGCCTCGATCAACGTCAAGCCGTGGGGCGTCCAGGTCGCGGGCAATTTCCGCCGTTCGGCGGCAATCGGCCAATGGTTGAGGGTCAGGGGCCGGTTCCCGGCCCTGCTCGCCAGCCATGACCCGGTGGTCAGCCGGGTGCGCACGCCGATCGGGCGGCGCGGCATCTATGCGGTCAGGATCGGCGCCAACTCGCGCACGGAGGCCAACGGAATCTGCGACAAGCTGCAAAGCGTCGGCGGCGCCTGCGTGGTGCTGCGCAACCGGTGAGGTTCAAGGGCGTCAAGACCAGAGGCATCAAGACAGGGTCGCCAAGACATGACAGCGAAAATCGTCCTGCTCAACGGCGTCGGAAGTGCCGGCAAAAGCTCGGTCGCCAGGGCTTTGCAGGCAATGACCGCCGAGCCGTATCTGCATGTCGAGATGGACGCCTTTTTGGAGATGCTGCCGGAGGCGTTGCAGGAAGATTTGCCGGGCTTCGCCTACAAGACCAGTTGGCAGGACGGCAAACCATCCGTAGCCATCGAGGCAGGGCCGGTCGGCAGGCGAGCCATGCAAGGCATGCGGCACGCCATCGCGGCGATGGCGCGCCAAGGCAACAACCTCATCGTCGACGATGTGATGGTTGAGGGGGAAATGGCGGAGTACAGGGCTTTGCTCTGCGATTTCGAGCTCCATTGCGTCGGCCTGTTCGCGCCGCTCGATGTGCTCGAAGTCCGCGAAAAGGAGCGTGCAGACCGATTGCCGGGACTTGCACGCTGGCAGTTCGAGCGCGTGCACAGGGGTATTCGTTACGATTTCGAAGTCGACACCAGCCGCCGACCGAATGCGCCCGTCGCATCCAGCAGAGATTCAAATTGTAGCGACCGGCATTTTTCACGACGGCTCGAGCTTTCCGGGTCGCCAGCAACGCCGATAGCCAATTGCTAATGCTGTGGCGAGAAACCACTTGTCAGGACGGTGCCGGTTAAATCTTAATGCGCTTTGCCATAAGTAAGAGCGGGCTCAGTATTTCCGGGGCGTATTTTTATCCGCGATCTTATAAGGGGGTAGCATCATGCCGGAGGGGAATTTCCTTAAAAAAGTTATCGGCGAGCTAGAAACGCCGCGCACCAAGCGGCCATTCGGCTCCGGCTGGCTGTCCGGCTCGATCGCGCTGCTTGCCGGCATCACCAGCCTGTTGATGGTCGTCGTGTTGCGCTATCCGATGCTGACGTCGATGCCGGACCTGGCTCCGATCCACCAGATGCTGTTCTTCAAGCCGGTCCTCTATTTCGTGCTCATCTCCGGTTACGTCCTGGCCATCCTGAGCATGATGCTGCGCAGGGAAAAGACGCTCGGCGCGGCGGCAATGGTCACCGTGCTGCTGGCCTCGCTCATCGGCATGCTGCCGGCGCGTCATGAGCTGCGGATCGAGGGGGTGTTCTTCGGTCTCGATTTCTTCATCCTGAACGCCCTGTTCATGGGTGTGCTGTTCGTTCCGCTCGAACGCATTTTCGCCCGCAACAAGGCCCAGACGGTGTTCCGCGACGAATGGCGCGAAGACCTGTTCTACTATCTGGTCTCGTCGCTGCTGGTGCAGATCTTGACCTACCTGACGCTGGCGCCATCCAATTTCGTCAATGCGCAAGACGGTCTCGGTTCGGTTCGCGCCTGGGTTCACGAGCTGCCCTGGCTCGTACAGTTGCTGGCTGTGATGTTCCTGACCGATCTCGCCCAATATTGGGTACACCGGGCATTCCATCGCATTCCCTTCCTGTGGAATTTCCATGCCGTGCACCATTCGGCCAAGTCGATGGACTGGATTGCCGGCGCGCGGATGCATTTCCTGGAAATCATCGTGCTGCGCAGCCTGACCGCCACGCCGATGTTCGTGCTCGGCTTCGATGAATCGGCGATCCAGACCTATATTCTGATCGTCTACGTCTATTCGTCCTTCATCCATTCCAACATCGGAACCAGCTTCGGCCCGGTTGAAAAAGTGCTGGTGTCGCCGCGCTTCCATCATTGGCATCACGGTCTCGAGAAGGAGGCCATCGACGTCAACTTCGCCATCCATTTCCCGCTGCTCGACCGGCTGTTCGGCACCTATCATCTGCCTGAGGGGCGCTGGCCGAAGGGCTACGGCATTCACGGCCATCCAGTGCCGAAAGGATATTGGCGGCAATTCCTCTACCCGTTCAGGCGCGGTTGAATTTCGAAAAGAGATGTTCAGAGACGTCGGCGGGACAGCGCCCCCCTCTGTCCTGCCGGACATCTCCCCCACAAGGGGGGAGATTGGCCGTCACGTTTGCTTTCGCCGATCTCCAACGGACCGGGCGAGGCGCCGAAACTGCTGATCTCCCCCCAAGTGGGGGAGATGCCCGGCAGGGCAGGGGGGGCGCGAAGGAACTCGGCGACGGCCGCCAGACGCTACCTGACGCTCAAGCCGTCTTCACCGCCACCGTTTCGCTGAGCCAGGTGCCGATCTTGGCGCCGAGGCGGTCGGGCGAGACCGGCTTCGGCAGATAGTCGTCCATGCCGGACTCGATGCATTTTTCACGGTCGCCCTTGAGCGCGTGCGCGGTAACGCCGATGATCGGCGTGTGATCGCCGTTCTGCTCTTCCAGGGCGCGGATGGCGCGGGTCGCTTCATAGCCGTTCATTTCCGGCATGGAGACGTCCATCAGCACCAGGCGGGGACGCAGCGAGCGGTACATCTCGACCGCGGTGCGGCCATTGCCGGCGATGCGGTAGCTGAGCCCGAAACCGTTGAGGATCTGGCCGAAGACCAACTGGTTCACGTCATTGTCCTCGGCGATCAGGATGTCGATCGGGCCGCTCGGCGCGGCGGTCGATTCCGGTGCTGCCGGCACGGGCATGGCCGGGCCGCGGATGACGGTGAAGGCCGGCGGGGCCGCCTGGGCAACGACCGGCTCGCGCACGAAATGCGCCTTGGCGCCCTGCGTGCGCGCCTTCTGGATGGCGGAGATCACCGTGCCCAGCAGCACCGCCGAACGCGCCGGCTTGGTGAGATGCGCGACGATGCCGAAATCGATCACCATCCTGCCGAAATCTACCTGGTCGACCGAGGTGAGCAGCACGACCGGAATGGAGGAGAGGCGGCTATCGGCGGCGATGGCTCTCGCGACATCGGCGCCGTTCATGCCGGGCATCTGGTAATCGAGGATGATGCAATCGACCGATGCGCCGAGCTGGCAGGCGCGGTCGAGGAAGGCCAGGCCGACGGCGCCGCTCTCGGCGGCGGCGCAGTCGAAGCTCCAGCTTCTGAGCTGCTCCAGCAGGATCTCGCGGTTGACCGGATTGTCGTCGATGACCAGCACCCGAGCGCCGGTGACGTCAACCGGCACGAGCTTGTCGCGCGCCTCCTGGTTGTGCGCCGGCAGCGGCACGGCAAACCAGAACACGGAGCCGCGGCCGATCTCGCTCTCGACGCCGATCTTGCCGCCCATCAGGTCGACGAGCCGGGCGCCGATCGCTAGGCCAAGCCCGGTGCCTTCGTGGCGGCGGGTCGAGGAGCCATCGACCTGGGCGAATTTCTCGAACACGTTCTGCAGTTTCTCGGCCGGGATGCCGATGCCGGTATCCTCGACGCGGACCTTGAGCTGGACCACGCCGTCGACGACGTCGCCGCCGACATCGACCAGCACATGGCCCTTCTCGGTGAACTTCACGGCGTTGCCCAGCAGATTGGTGACGATCTGGCGGAAACGCCCGGCATCACCGACGACGAAGGCCGGCAGGCGCGGGTCGACGCGCACAATGAGCTCGAGGTTCTTTTCGGCGACGCGCGCCGACACCAGCGTCGCCACATCCTCGACTGCTTCCGCTAGGCGGAAAGGGGCGGGGTCGAGCGTCAGCTGGCCGGCGTTGATCTTCGAGAAATCGAGGATGTCGTTGATGATGGTGAGCAGGGCGTTGCCGGATTTGACGATGACGTCGGTGAAGGTCTTCTGGCGCGGCGTCAGCTCGGTCTTGGCGAGCAGCTCGGCCATGCCGAGCACGCCGTTCATCGGCGTGCGGATCTCATGGCTCATATTGGCGAGGAATTCGGACTTGGCGCGGTCGGCGGCCTCGGCCTTGAACAGCGACGCGGCGCTCTCGGCGAAGGCGCGGCGGATCGCATTCTCCATCGGCCGGAAGATCCAGACCGCGGCGATGGCGAGCACGGCGAACAGCAGGCCGCTCGCCCACAGGAGCAGCCGGTCGCTGGACGCATCGGCGAGGCGACGCTCGTCGTCGAGCGCGGTGCGCACGCGCACCAGCATCGGCTGGGCGAAAAGGTCGTTCTGGTTGCGGATCTCGCGGTAGCTCCATTCGTCGACCTTCTGGGCCGCCGACATCAGGTTGAAGTTGCGCACCATGTCGCGCGCCGACCAGAACAGGTCGCCGTTGACCGAGGAGGACTCGAGCGCGTTGATCGTGTTGCGCGACAGCTTCGACCTGATCGCGGCAAGCTGTGCGTTCAGGCCCCCGATCTCGCCCGTCAGCCGTTCGGAGTGGCCGCGCGCGGCGGCCGTCAGCGCATCGCGCGTCTCGCTGCGCCAGGCGGTGCCGGTCGTCTCGGCGAAATTGGTGGCGTTGCGCAGGTCACGGGCGAGGATGACGAAATTGGCGCTGAGCGCATCGACTTCATGACGGTAGGAATTCACGCGGTTGAGCGCGAACATCACGGCGGCCGAAGCCAGCGCGAAGATCAGCAATCCTGAAATGTAGCGGATCCGGATCGACCGGATGAATGAGGAATATTCCGGCATGCGCAACCCCAACACATACGCACAATTTTAATGGCCGGGATTACGCTTGATTTACATTAAGATTTCGTTGGTGCCGCATGATGACGGGGTGTCGATGGATCAAGGTGGGCGAGCCACTCGGCAGGCTGCTCGCCCGGCTCAAATCAAGCAGTATTCTTAGCCCGGTGGGCGTGGGGAAGAATGAAGACTTCGTCGGCGCGGCCGTAGCCTCCATCGGGAACTTCTTCGATCAGCACCATGGTGTGCGGACGCACACCCTCGCCGAAATAGTCGACGAACATCTGCGTGGTCTTGTGGACGAGGTCTTCCTTCTGCGCTTTTGTGAGGGCGGCTTCGGGCATAACGAGGCCGTACCCTATTCAAAACGACCTCCTCGGCGCGCTCGGTATGTCGAGCATGATCTGAAACTCTGAGTGGCGGTACTACCGCCTGCCGCCCTTCGCGGCGTTGGGAACGTTCTCCAACGGCGGATGCCCACTGGCGCGCAAAGCCTGCCCGTCGTCACGCGGATCCGCGCACGACCAATCGTCCCGGCATGGTTACCGTCTTCTTGGGCTCGCGGTCCAGGATCATGGCAACGGTTGCCTTCACCATCGCCTCGACAGGTTGTTCATACGTCGTGAGATCATAGGCTGGCGCGGCAGCGAACAGCGTGTTGTCGAAGCCCGCCACGGCGATGTCTGTCGGCACCTTCAAGCCGAACTCGCTGCGGATGACGTCCATCGCCCCGAAGGCCAGGACATCGTTTTCGCACAACAGGACATCGACGCGGCCAGCGGGCGATACCTCGTTCAGATAGCGCCGGACGGCCTCGGCGCCGGAGGCCGCGCTATAGTGGTGCGCCGCCAGTTCCGGCATGTCGGTGATGCCGTGTGCCTTCCAGAATGCCTTGAAGGCCCGACGCCGGCCCAGCGCGGTCGACAAGGTCTTTGGTCCGGCCATGAAACCAGGCCGCCTGTACCCTTTTTCATGCAGATGCCTGCACAGGTCCTTCATGGCCGACGTGGTGTCGCAGTTGATCGCAGGCACGCCAGGTATCTGGCTGTCGCGTGCCAGAACGAACATCGGGGCCGCTCCGTCCAGCCTGACATCCTGCAGCATTTCGGTTCTGAAAGCGGTGCCGCACATGATCACGGCATCGAGCTGGCGCTGATCGGCGTTGAGAAGCGCATGCACGTGGTCGAAGTGTTCATTGATGTTGATCAGGACGGCAACGAGACCCTCCGACTGAAGTTCGAGGGTGAGCCGCTCAAGGAATGACAGCTTGTAGGGATTTTCGAAATCGTCGACGAGCACGGCTACCTGATGCGTAAGATTGGTCGCCAGGCTTCGGGCGAGCAGATTGGGGCGGTAGTTCAGCTTTTCCGCGACGGCCATGACCTTGGCACGGCTGCCCTCGGTGATTGACGCCCCCGGCGTGAAGGCACGAATGACCGTCCATTTGGAGACGCCCGCCTGTTCCGCAACGTCTCTCGCAGTCGCCCTCTTTGCCATCGCACTTCCCGCACTTGTCGTTACATGGAATGCCTATTTCATTTTATCGGAAAATGAAATGAACATTGACATTCCTCGGCTTCCCGCTATGACTATGCGCGTTTGCTACCGGTAGCAAAAAACTTCTGACGGCAAACGCGCGAAATGTGTGGAGGAGGGCGTCGCAAAGCCGCGCCCATTTGGAGGAACCGAAATGAAATCGATATTGAGGAAGCTTGCCTTTGGCGCGGCCGTGCTCGGCTGCCTTGCTACCGGTGCCCAGATGGCTTCGGCAAAGGACGTCAAGATCATCGTCGTCAGCCACGGCCAGGCCAACGACCCGTTCTGGTCCATGGTCAAGAATGGCGTGACGGCGGGCGCCAAGGATGTCGGCGCAAAGGTCGATTATCGCGCACCCGAGACATTCGATATGGTGGCAATGAGTCAGTTGATCGATGCAGCGGTCAACCAGAAGCCGAATGGCCTGATCGTCTCGATTCCGGATGCTTCCGCGCTTGGGCCCTCGATCAAGAAGGCGGTTGCCGCCGGAATCCCGGTTATCTCGATAAACTCCGGCTCCGATGTTTCGCAGTCGCTCGGTGCTCTCCTGCATGTCGGCCAGGACGAGTACAGTGCCGGCAAGGCGGCGGGAATGAAGCTGAAGGAGATGGGCGGCAAGGCAGCCATCTGCGTCAACCAGGAAGTCGGGAACGTCGCGCTCGACCAACGCTGCAAAGGCTTCGGCGATGGCTTTGCAGGCAATGTGAAGGTTCTGCCGGTCTCCAATGATCCCGCCGACGTCCGCGCCAAGGTGAAGGCGGCGCTGAGCGCGAACGGCGATATCGACACCATCATGGCGCTCGGCGCCAGCACCGCCGGCGAACCGTCGCTGGCCGCCGTCAAGGATGTCGGCAAGCTCGGCAAGATCAATGTCGCCACCTTCGACCTTTCGGCGGACTTCCTGAAGGCGGTCGCGGCCGGCGACGCCGCCTTTGCCATTGATCAGCAGCAATTCCTGCAAGGATATCTGCCGGTCGTCTTCCTGGCGAATTATGCGAAATTTGGCTTGATCCCGGGCGGCAACGTGCCTTCCGGCCCGAACCTGATCACCAAGGACAAGGCGGCGCAAGTCGTCGAACTGTCGGCCAAGGGCATCCGCTGATCAAGCGTTGCCGAACCCAGTGATTGTCGAAGGTCCCTCCCCGGCTTCGGGGAGGACACTCGGTCCGCCAAGATCCGCAACACCATCCGGACACCAGCGCCTTCGACAACCTCGCACGCTATGGGAGGGAGGAATCATGGCTCAAATCGAACAACAGACGACCGTTGCCGCAAAACCTGACGAACGGATCAGGCAAGTCGGTTTTCTCACGCATATGATGCGCCGGCCCGAACTCGGCGCTGTTGCCGGGCTTGTCCTGGTGGTGGTGTTCTTCTTCTTCGCCGCCGACCCCTCGATGTTTTCGCTTTCCGGTCTGATGACCATCCTGGCGCCGGCGTCGCAGCTGGGGATCCTCGCCATCGCCGCCTCGCTTTTGATGATCGGCGGCGAGTTTGATCTTTCAATCGGCTCGATGGTGGCCTTCACCGGCCTGATCTTCGGCGCGCTGCTGACCAATTTCGGTCAGCCGCTTTGGATCTCCATCGTCTTCACGCTGATGCTTGCAGCCGTCATGGGCGCGGTCAACGGACAGATCGTCATCAGGACGCGGCTGCCTTCGTTCATCGTGACGCTTGCCTTCCTGTTCATCCTGCGTGGCCTGACCCTGGTCGGCCTCAAATGGGCGACCGGCGGCTCGACGCAGCTGCGCGGGATAGAGGATGTCGTCGGCGACGGATTGCTGAGGCAGGTGTTTTCGGGCGTCGCTTTCCAACCCCTGTTCAACTGGCTGGCCGAGCACGATCTCATCGAGAAATTCGACAATGGCGTGCCCAAGGTGGCGGGTGTGCCGGTCTCCGTTCTCTGGTTCGTCGGAATTACCGGGGCCGCCACCTGGATGCTGCTGCGCACGCGCGTCGGCAACTGGATCTTCGCAGCCGGCGGCGATCCGGTCGCGGCGAGAAATTCCGGCGTGCCTGTGGACCGTGTGAAGACGGGACTTTTCGCCCTGACGGCATGCGCAGCCGCGCTGGTTGCCATCATCACCGTGCTGGATGCGGGCTCGACGGACGCGCGCCGCGGTTTCCAGAAGGAGTTCGAGGCGATTATCGCCGCCGTCATCGGTGGCAGCCTGCTGACTGGCGGCTATGGCTCCGCGATCGGCGCGTTCTTCGGTGCCATCATCTTCGGCCTTGTCTCCATCGGCCTGACATATACTCAGTTCGACTCCGACTGGTTCCAGGTGTTTCTGGGATCGATGCTGCTTCTGGCCGTCCTCTTCAACAACTTCATCCGCCGCAAGGTGACAGGGGAGCGCTGATCATGGCTGACAGCAAAACAGCGATGTCGACCCCCGTCATCGAGGTCAACAACGTCGTCAAGCATTATGGTTCCGTCATCGCGTTGTCGGGCGTTTCGATGAAGGTGTCGCAAGGCGAGGTGCTGTGTCTGCTCGGCGACAATGGTGCAGGCAAGTCGACGCTCATCAAGACGCTTTCGGGGGTGGTCCGTCCGACCAGCGGCGACTTCCTGGTCGAGGGCAAACCTGTCGCCTTCAACAGCCCGCGTGACGCGCTCGATGCCGGCATTGCCACGGTCTATCAGGATCTGGCGATGATCCCGCTGATGTCGATCACGCGCAATTTTTTCATGGGCCGCGAGCCCCTCAAGGGCATCCCGCCATTCCGTCACATCGACTTCAAACACTGCCATACTGTGACGCATGAGGAGATGCGCAAAATCGGCATCGACATCCGCGATCCCAATCAGGCGGTCGGCACGCTCTCGGGCGGCGAGCGGCAATGCGTGGCCATTGCGCGCGCTGTGTACTTCGGGGCGAAGGTCCTGATCCTTGATGAACCGACTTCGGCGCTGGGCGTCGCTCAGACATCGATGGTGCTGAAATACATCCATCAGGTTCAGCAGAAGGGCCTCGGCGTGATCTTCATCACCCACAATGTCCGCCATGCCTATGCCGTCGGCAGCCGTTTCACCGTGCTCAACCGCGGCAAGACGCTTGGCACCTGCGCCAAGGGAGAGATCAGCATCGATGAACTGCAAAACATGATGGCCGGCGGCAAGGAACTGCAGACCCTGTCCGACGAACTCGGTGGAACGATCTAACTCGAACCAGGATACTGATGATGACAACGGCCCCTGAAACCGCGGGACCCTTTACCTTGGCGGTTTGCGTGGAAATGGTGTTCCGCTCGCTTCCCGTGCTCGACCGCCTCAGGCGGATCACCGAACTCGGCTTTGTCGCCGAAATCTGGGACTGGACGAAGCACGACATTGCGGCGCTGGCCAAGTCCGGCGCTTCGTTTTCCTCGATGACCGGATATGTCACGGGGACGCTCGCCGATGAGGCGGGCGCGGACGAGCTGATCAGGACGGCGAAACTCTCCATACCGGTCGCGAAAGAGCTGAACTGCCCGAGGCTCAACCTTCACGGTACCGGGCTCGACGGGCAGGGCCTGCCGGTCGTCAAGTCGGAAGTCGTGACCGGTACGATGTGGCTCAAGGCCCGCGAGACGCTTGACCGCATAGCTGACCTCGGTGAGCGGGAAGGCGTGACCTTCGTGCTCGAAAACCTCAACGAGACTGTCGACCACCCGAAAACACCGTTCGCCAAGGCGGCCGACACGATCGCACTCGTCTCGTCGGTCAATCGGCCGTCGCTCAAACTCAACCTCGATCTCTACCATGCGCAGATCGGCGAAGGGAATCTGATCGAGCTCTGCCGCCTTGCGCTTCCCCACATCGGCGAGATCCAGGTGGCCGATGTTCCCGGCCGCACCGAGCCGGGTACCGGAGAAATCAATTATCCAGCCATCGCCCGCGCCCTCGAACAGATGGGCTATCGTGGCGTCATCGGCATGGAAGCCTGGCCGTCGGGCGACGACGCGCTCGCACTCAGCCGCTTCCGCCAGGCTTTCACCCTCTAGGCCACCATTTTCTCATCGATTGAATTCGGAGTATCAAATGCCTACCCAACGCCCTGTGAATGTCGCCCTGATAGGCGCGGGCCGCATCGGTTCCTTTCACGCGGAATCCGTTGCGCGCCGGCTTGTCGACGCAAATCTGGTCGCGATTGCCGATCCGGACGAAGGCGCTGCACAGGCACTTGCCAGGAAGCTAGGCGTGCCAACCGCCGCGACCGACGTCTCGGCGGTGCTCGGCGAGCCGGCGGTCGAAGCCGTCATCATTGCTTCGCCGGCGCGCTTCCATGCCAGCCTTGCCGTTCAGGCGGCTGAGGCCGGCAAGGGCGTCTTCTGCGAAAAACCTATGGCGCTGACGCTCGAGGAGGCAGATAGCGTGATCGCCGCTGCGTCCAGGGCGCAGGTGCCACTGCAGGTTGGCTTCAATCGCCGCTGGGACCAGGCTTTCGCTGAAGGACGAGCCGCGATCGACGCGGGCAAGGTGGGAACGCCTCAGTTGATCCGGTCGCTGACGCGCGATCCCGGCCCCTATGGTGGCAGTCCTCAAAAGACGCCGCGGTGGACGATCTTCTACGAGACGTTGATCCACGACTTCGACACGCTTGTCTGGCTCAACCCCGCAGCCCGACCGGTCGAGGTCACCGCCATCGCCGATGCGCTCGTGCGCCCCGATGCCAAGGACAAGGGCTTCCACGACACGGCCGTCGTCACAATCCGCTTCGACAATGGCTCGATCGCCGTGGCCGAAGCCAACTTTTCCGCCATGTACGGCTATGACATCCGAGGCGAAGTGTTTGGGTCGGGTGGTATGATCACCATGGGTGACGTGCGCCGCTCAAGCATGACCCTCTTCGACAGGAACGGCGTCTCGAGCGACACGTGGCGGCGGGACACCGATCATTTCGTGCATGGCTACACCGCGCAGCTTGCCTCCTTCTTGGACTCGGTTCGCAGTGGCGTGGTCAATGGGCCAACCGGTCAGGACGCGCGCACGGCCCTTGCGATCGCTCTCGCATGCATCAAATCGGTGGAAGAGCGGCGCACCGTGCCCATGAACGAAATCTGATGGATTGCGCGAAGGTCGGGACATGTCGGCTTCAAATCACGGCGCCAATCGGTCGGCGACCTTTGCGGACTTGAGAAGATGGATTGCTTGTCGCGAGCTCGTTTTCCCGCCGCAAGTCGAAAAACTAGCCGCCGCCGCCTTTGCGCATCCCGAACTTCTGGCTTTCGACAGTGCGGACAAGATCGCCGCCAGCACCGGCGTCTCGAAAACAACTGTCGCCAGATTCGCAAGGCTTCTCGGCAACCGGAGCCTGAAAGAGGCAAGATGTGTTTTTCGCGAGGAACTGCGCCGGCGTCACGAAATGGATGCCAGACGGGCAGGTCCGTAGCACAGCGACAGCGTCGATCACTTGCTTTTGGCAATTTTCAGGCTTCGGTGATCACGCAGTCACCGCCCGGTTGCGAGCGACGATTTCATCGTGTGTCAGCTTGCCGCCGCCCGCCATGAATTCCCTGAGGAAAGCGTCGCGATTGCCGGGCGCGCGAGAGCGGTCGGCAGACCCCAGCGCCGATTTCAGCACGTTCATCGTCAATTCCGATCTTCATTGGATTTCCCTTCGCGAATGTCGAAGAGCGCCCGCCTTAGACCGGCAGCCCGAGCTGCTTTCGCAGGCTCTTGTCGAATGCGGATGCTGGGACGAAACGGCGCAGGAGACTGACCTGGCGCGCCATTTTTCCCGCCGCATAGCGCCTCTTCGGAGCGGGATCGATCGCAGCGGCCAAAACGGTCTTGGCTATAATTTCGGGAGCATCGCCTTTTTCCATCGCCTTCCGCACGGCTACGGTCATGCCGGCGCGCGCGGCGTCATAGATATCCAGCAACTGGTCCGGCTTGGCGAGATTGTCTTCGAACGATGTGCGGGTATAGGCCGGCTCGACCAACGCTACGCGAATGCCGAACGGGCGCAATTCGTGATCGAGCGATTCGGAATAGCCCTCGACGGCATGTTTGGTGGACGAATAAAGCGCGAAATAGGGAGCGGGGATGAACCCCTGCACCGAGCTCAAATTGACGATCCTGCCCTTCCCTTGGCGCCGCATTGCCGGCAGCACCGCGTTGGTCACGCGAAAGACGCCGAAGACGTTCACGTCGAACAGCGCCTGAGCCTGGGCGATCGAGGACTCCTCCGCGCCGCCAAACAGGCCCATGCCGGCATTGTTGACAAGCAGGTCGATGCGTCCGGCCTTGGCCAGGACGTCATCGACCATTTTCGCAACGGATGTGTCGTCGGTGACGTCGCAGGTCAGCATGGTAATGCCATCTGAGCTTTCGGCGGCTCCGCGGCGGCTGGTGCCGAATACGCGAAAGCCCGCGCCCTGCAAGGCTTTGGCCGTCGCGCGCCCGATGCCGGAAGATGCCCCGGTGACGAGGGCGACGCCAGGACTGGTCTTGTTCATGGAAATCACTTTCCTTGGGTTGGTTTAGAGAAGCAGAAAGTCCGGAGCAAAAGCATCAGTCGCGAGCGGCATCAGCGTTGGCGCCGTGGACATCCCAGCGCCGGAACAGCGCGCTGGCATTGACTCCTCCGAAGCCGAAGCCGTTGCAGATCGCGTAGTCCATTTCCACCGGCCGGGACTCGTTTGCGACGAAGTCGATCCCGTCGCCGGCTGGATCGGGCGCGCCCAGATTGAGGGTCGGCGGTGCCACCTGGTCCCTGAGCGCCAGGATCGTGAAGATGGCGCCAAGCCCGCCGGCGGCCCCGAGCAGGTGTCCGGTCGCCGATTTCGTTCCGCTGACGGCTATCGAGAAATCCGTGCCGAAGAGCCTCTTGATCGCTTCGATTTCTCCAAGGTCACCCACCGGCGTGGAGGTCGCGTGCGCATTGAGATGGCGGATGTCGCGCGGTGAAATGCCTGCTTGGGCAATCGCGATCTCCATGGCGCGGCGCGCGCCATCGCCGTCCTCGGGACCGGAAGTTACGTGGTGAGCATCCGCCGTGGTGCCGTAGCCGACGATCTCGGCGAGCGGCTTGGCGCCGCGTGCAAGCGCATGGTTCAATTCCTCGATGACCAGGATGCCGGCGCCTTCACCCATGACGAAACCGTCGCGCGATATGTCGAACGGTCGGGAGGCCTGGTCGGGACGGTGATTGAAGGAGGTCGAAAGCGAGCGTGCCGCGGCAAAGCCGCCCAGACTGACGACATTCATGCAGGCTTCGGTGCCGCCGCACACGGCGATGTCGGCTTCATCGGCGCGGATGATGCGAGCCGCGTCGCCGATCGCCTGGATGCCGGCGGCGCATGCCGTTACCGGTGCGCCGATGTGGCCCTTGAAGCCGTAGCGGATCGAGATGTGGCCTGCCGCGAGGTTCACCAGGAAAGATGGCACCGTGAACGGCGAAAGACGCCGAACGCCGCGCTGGTCGACTGTCCGCACCGCCTCGGTTATGGCGGGGAACCCTCCGATACCTGAAGCGATGATCGTCGCGGTGCGAACCCTTTCATCGTTCGAGACTGGTTTCCACTTCGCCTGGGCAAGCGCCTCTTCCGCCGCCGCCAGCGCGACCAGAATGAAGCGATCCACTTTGCGCTGGTCCTTCGGAGCGAGGAAAGCATTCGGATCGAAGCCGGCTTCCGGGTCTTCTTCCAAGGAGGGAATCACGCCGCCGACCTTCGCCGGCAAATCTCCCACAACGTCGTCAGGAAGCCTTCGGATACCTGAGCGGCCGGCCAGGAGACGCGACCACGAGGTCTCGACATCTGCGGCAAGGGGTGTGACCGCGCCCATGCCCGTGACAACAATCCGTCGCATCCACGCTCCTATCAAACCGAGTTGCCGGCCCGCGCCGTTCAAGCGGCGACGGCGTCGCGAACCTGATCGGTCGCCGCGTCCAGAAATGCCTGAGCGAGGTCGGGGTCGTTGACGATGCGCGACAACATCAGCGCACCGACCATCGTCGAGAGAACGGCCATGGTCTTGCTATTGGGCTCCTCGCCGTCAGTCTCGCCAATCAAACGGCGCATGACTTCGAGATACTGCCTGATCCCTGCTTCGAACGACGCTTTCACATCGCTGCCCTGTCTGGCGGCCTCCGAGCCGAGCGCCACAACCGGGCACCCGTCCATCCTTTCTTCGCGATGGTCCGTACTGAGGTAGAACTCGACCACTGCGCCAAACGGATCCTCAGGGTTCGACGCAGTTGCCTCCGCCCATCGAAGGGCAGCGCTCTCCATCGCCCGCCTGGACGCCTGCGCCGCCAAGTCCTCTTTCGATGCGAACTGTTTATAGAAAGCGCCCTGGGTCAGCCCGGCGCCCTTCATCAGATCCTTGAGGCCGATGCCGTCGAAGCCGTGCTCTCGAAAAAGCCGGCTGGCCACATCGATCACGGTTTGCCGGTTCTGCTCAGCTTGAACGCGACTTACGCGCATCGTCGATCTCCATATTTAGATTGCGTACAAAATCTATATCCCAATTAGAGTCCGAACGCAATCTATCAAGAGGAGATGCGGCGGCTCGCCACGCGAGTGGGTGTGGCGGTCTGCCGCAGGCTGAATATGTTCCCTCTTTTTAGATTGCGTATGAAATCTAACTGGTATAGAGTTCGATCACAATCTAACAAGAGGAGATACGAAGATGACCCGCAGAACCCTGAGTGCATCGCTTCTGGCCGCACTGTTTGTCGCGACGCCCGCGCTTGCCGAAGAAGCCACCATCGAACGCCAGATCGAAGGCGGCAGCCTGCACGAGGGCAGCCTCGACATGGTGGCCTACTACGTCCCGGTCGACGACAACCTCCTGGAGGTCACCGCCACCTTCGCGCCGAAGGCTGGGGGCGATCCGCTCCGCGTCGTGATGGGCCTCGCCAACGGGGACTCCGTGGCGTTTTCCATGCCAGGCCATCAGGGCTCGCCCTACGCGTTCTCGAGATCCGGCGGGAAGGTGACGGTGTCGTCCGGGAACGACGTGCCCACGCGAGAGCCGATGACCATGAACTGACCGGCCGCGCAGGCCGCAGCAGGAGAGGCGATGAGCATGAAAAAGAGACCGGTTATTATGCTGGGCGCGGTTCTGATCACGGCATCAGGGGCGATCGCGGTGTCGGGGGCGATGGCATTCGTCACGTTTGCCAATCCCGCTCAGGAGGCTTCCGCCGTGGGCGACCCGCGGCAGGAACCGCCTATCGTCAGGCTGGCGGCGGCAGCGCCTGTGATCGGATCAGAACGCGGCTTCACCGGCATTGTCGGAGCGAGGGTGCAGAGCAATCTCGGCTTTCGCGTACCGGGCAAGATCGTGGAGCGGTTGGTGGATGTCGGCCAGCAGGTCAAGGCCGGTCAGCCGCTGATGCGGATCGACGACACCGACCTTCGCCTCGCGCTCACGGGAAAGCGCAACGCGGTTATTGCCGCGCGGGCGATCGTTGCCCAGACAGAACCGGATGAGCGGCGATACGCCAATCTGCTGAAGGATGGATGGATCCCGCGGCAGCGGTACGAACAGGCCAAGGCCGCCCTGGATACCGCCACGGCCCAGCTCGCCGCCGCCGAGGCGGAAGCGAAGGTCACGGAGAATGAGGCGGCCTATGCGGTCCTGCCGGCGGATGCCGATGGAACGGTGGTCGATACGCTCGGCGAGCCGGGCCAGGTCGTCCCTGCCGGCCAGACGGTGGTCCGGGTCGCCCAGGCAGGCCCCCGCGAAGCGGTGGTGGCGCTTCCCGAAACGATCCGGCCGGCGATCGGCTCGGCGGCCGAGGCCAGCGTGTACGGTGGCGATGGGCGGCGCTACACGGCACATCTGCGGCAGCTGTCGGACTCCGCCGATGCCCAGACCCGCACCTACGAGGCCCGCTATGTGCTCGACGGCGAGGCCGCGGCGGCGCCGCTTGGCGCGACGGTAACGATTCGGCTTGCAAGCCAGGCGAGCCAGCCGGAAGTCCAGGTGCCGCTGGGAGCACTGCTCGACGATGGCAACAAGACAGGTGTTTGGGTCCTGGACAGCGCCTCCTCCACCGTACATTTCCGGCCCGTCCAGCTTGTCCGTTTAACCAGCGAAACCGCCGTGGTCTCCGGATTGAACTCCGATGCGCCGATCGTGTCGCTCGGCGCCCATCTCCTGCAGGAGGGCGCGCGCGTCAGGACTGCATCCGCAAGCGGGAGCAACTGACGATGAACCTCAATGCTTCCGCGTTCGCCGTTGGAGAAGTCCAATGATCTACAGCTACATTGTCAAGAAAGAGATCCGAAAGACCTTCGAGCACGTCAACAACCATCGCTGGGATGCGGCGGTGAAAGCAGTCGCGCCGCATGTCCATCACCGGGTTTCCGGAGCCCACGCGCTTGGTGGCGAGCGCCACGACAAAGAAGCTCTGCGCCGCTGGTTCGAGCGCCTCGGCCGTGTCCTGCCTACTCTCCGTCTCACGGTCAACCACATCTGGGTGAAGGGCTGGCCGTGGCATACCAAAGTGTTTGCCCATTGGGACGGCACCGCAACGCTGCTCAACGGCGACGCGTCGTACGTCAACCGGGGCCTCCACGTGTTCACCCTGCGGTGGGGCAGGGTCTACTCACTCGAGGAATTTTACGATTCACAGGCGGCTGCCCGCGGTCTTGCTGTCCAAGCGGCAGCTGGCCTCGAAGAGGCCGTCGCCGAACAAATTGTGAGCTAGTGGAAACCGATGAACCTCAATCTTTCCGCGATCGCCGTCCGCGAACGCGCCGTCACCCTGTTCTTCATCCTGCTGCTGGTTGCCGCCGGCGCCTATGCTTTCGTCATGCTCGGGCGAGCCGAGGACCCCAACTTCACCATCAAGACCCTGACGGTCACGACGGCATGGCCGGGCGCGACGGCGCGCGAGATGCAGGACCTTGTCGCCGAACCGCTGGAGAAGCGGCTTCAGGAGCTGACCTGGTACGACCGGGTGGAGACGACCACGCGGCCGGGCTACGCGTATATGACGCTCACGTTGAAGGACAGCACGCCGCCGTCCGCCGTGCAGGAGGAGTTCTACCAGGCCCGCAAGAAGCTCGGAGATGAAGCCCGCAACCTGCCGTCAGGCGTCTTCGGCCCGTTCGTCAACGACGAATATTCGGATGTGAGCTTCGCCCTTTACGCGCTGAAGGCCAAGGGCATGCCGATGCGTGAGCTGGCGAGGCAGGCCGAGACGATCCGCCAGGACCTCCTGCATGTTCCCGGCGTCAAGAAGATCAACATCCTTGGTGAACGCCCCGAACAGATATTCGTCGAGTTTTCCTACGCCAAGCTGGCAACGCTGGGCGTGTCGGCACAGGACATCGTCGCCGCCTTGCAGCGGCAGAACACCGTCACGCCGGCAGGCTCGATCGACACAAAGGGGCCGCGGCTCTTCATCCGGGTCGACGGCGCTTATGACAGCGTACAGGCGATCGCCGACACGCCGATTGTCGCTGCCGGGCGGACGCTGAAACTCTCCGACATCGCCGAGGTCCGCCGCGGCTATGAAGACCCTCCCACATACCTTATCCGGCGCCAGGGCGAGCCCACCATCATGCTCGCGGCGGTCATGCAGGAGGGCTGGGATGGTCGCGCGCTCGGCAAGGCGCTGGAGGACAGGACGGCGGCCATCGCAAAGACGCTGCCGCTCGGGATGACGCTCGACAAGGTCTCCGACCAGGCCGTCAACATCACCTCGGCGGTCGACGAGTTCATGCTGAAGTTCGCGATGGCGCTCGGCGTCGTGCTGCTGATCAGCCTGCTCAGCATGGGCTGGCGCGTCGGCATCGTCGTGGCGGCGGCCGTTCCCCTGACGCTCGCCGCCGTGTTCGTCATCATGCTGGAGACCGGCCGGTTCTTCGATCGCATCACGCTCGGCGCCCTCATCCTGGCGCTTGGTCTTCTGGTGGACGACGCCATCATCGCCATCGAGGTGATGGTGGTGAAGATGGAAGAGGGCATGGACCGCATCAAGGCGGCAGCCTATGCCTGGAGCCACACCGCGGCGCCGATGCTGTCCGGAACGCTGGTGACGATCGCCGGCTTCCTGCCGGTGGGCTTCGCGCGCTCGACGGCCGGCGAATACGCCGGCAACATCTTCTGGGTGGTGGGGTTCGCCCTCATCGTCTCCTGGATCGTCGCGGTGGTCTTCACGCCCTATCTCGGCGTCAAGATGCTGCCCGCGATCAAACCGGTCGAAGGCGGTCACCACGCCATCTACGACACGCCGAACTATCGGCGCCTGCGGCGGCTCATCACCTTTGCCGTGCGCCACAAGTTCGCAACCTCAGGTATCGTCGCCATCGCCTTCGCGCTTTCCGTCGTCGGCATGGGCTCCCTCAAGCAGCAGTTCTTCCCGACGTCGGACCGCCCGGAAGTGCTGGTGGAGGTTCGCCTGCCGGAAGGCACCGGCATCGAAACGACGACCGCGACGGTCGAGAAGCTCGAACATTGGCTGGACAGCCAGCCCGAGGCCAAGATCGTCACCAGCTATGTCGGTCAGGGCGCGCCGCGTTTCTTCTTCGCGATGGCGCCGGAACTGCCCGATCCTGCCTTCGCCAAGATTGTCGTGCTGACCCCGAACGCCGAGGCGCGCGAGGCGCTGAAGCACCGGCTGCGCGGGGCGGTGGCGCAGGGACTTGCACCCGAGGCCCGAGTCCGCGTCACGCAGCTCGTATTCGGCCCCTACACGCCGTTCCCGGTCGAGTTCCGGGTCATGGGACCCGATCCGGCGCAACTCTACGGCATTTCCGAAAAGGCCCTCGACATCATGCGGGGCGTCCCCGACGTGCGGCAGGCCAATCGCGACTGGGGCGATCGCGCGCCCGTGCTTCGCTTCGTGCCGGATCAGGATCGGCTGAACCTCATCGGCCTCTCGCCGGCGGAGGTGGGCCAGCAACTGCAATTCCTGCTCACCGGCATCCCCGTCACGCAGGTCCGGGAGGACATCCGCAATGTCCCGATCGTGGCGCGCAGCGCCGGCGTCGAGCGGCTGGATCCGGCGCGCCTGGCGGATTTCTCGCTGACGAGCCGGGACGGCCGGCAGATTCCGCTCGACCAGATCGGCCATTCGGAGATGCGTCTGGAAGAGCCGATCCTGAAGCGCCGCGATCGCACGCCCGTCGTCACGATCCGCTCGGATATCAATGAGGCGTCCCAGCCTCCAGAGGTTTCCAAGGAGATCATGAAGGCCCTTCAGCCGCTGATCGCATCCCTTCCGGCCGGCTATCGCATCGAAATGGGCGGATCGATCGAGGAGGCTGAAAAGGCCAACACCGCGTTGGGTAAGATCTTCCCGGCAATGATAGCCGCCATGCTGATTGTCATCATGCTGCAGGTGCGATCCTTCTCGACGATGTCCATGGTCATGCTGACGGCACCGCTTGGCCTTGTCGGCGTCGTGCCGATGCTGCTCGCCTTCAACCAGCCCTTCGGATTCAACGCCATACTGGGCCTGATAGGACTGGCCGGCATCCTGATGCGCAACACGCTGATCCTGACCGAGCAGATCAAGGAGAACCGTGCCGCCGGCCTCGACGGCTATCACGCCGTCATCGAGGCCACCGTGCAACGCACGCGGCCGGTGATCCTGACGGCGCTTGCCGCCGTGCTGGCCTTCATCCCGCTCACGCATTCCGTCTTCTGGGGCTCGATGGCCTACACGCTGATCGGCGGCACGGCCGCCGGCACGGTGTTGATCCTGCTCTTCCTTCCCGCGCTCTATGCGGCATGGTTCCGCATCAAGCCGACCGCCGATGAGGTCCCGGCCGCGGGCGAGATACACGAGGTTTCAACGGAGGAACCGGAGCTGCAGCCAGCAATGGCCGCTGAGTAGGGGCGATGTCGGAGGAGGCAGCTTGCGTTCTCGCCGCTGGATTCTGTTTGAAGCGGCGGCAGGAAGCTGGCCTGACGTGCCATCGTTTCCCTGGCGCTGCTCACCGTTCCTGGAATTGCTCTAGGTATTGACGGCGTGCGGGACTAACATGCTGGCCGGGAGGTGGGCGATGACAAATGTTTCGATCCGCCGGGCGGACTTCATGATGGTCCTCGCCTATGCGTCGGACCTTGCCACGGGCCATTCTCGCGACTTCGCGCTGAAGTCCTGCGTGCTTGCGATGCGGATCGCCGATCTCGCCGGAGTTTCCGAGCAGGATCGGCGCAACGCTTATCACCAGTCGATGCTCCGCTATGTCGGCTGCAATGCCGACACGGATCTTCTGTCGGCAACCTTCGGTGACGAAATCGCGCTCCGCCAGGACCTCGTCGGTCTCGACATGGGCAACCGCGCGGAACTGGGCAGGGTCTTCGTCCAGGCCTTCAAGCGGTTCTATTACGATCTTGGGCCCGACGCGCAGGCCAGGGCGATCGAGGCCGCGATGTCGCAGGCGATCGCGGTGGCCCGCCCAGTGCTCACAGCACATTGCGAGGTAGCGCAGCGGATCGGCGAGCGGCTCGGCCTGTCCGACGAGATCCGGCGTAATCTTGGACAGATCTATGAACGGTGGGACGGCAAGGGTCTGCCGCGTGGACTGAGTGGTGAGGATGTTCTGCCCGCCGTGCGCCTGATTACATTGGCGCAGGATGTGATTGCGCTCAGCGATGCCGTCGGCATCGACGCGATGGCCGAAACCGTCGCCAGCCGCGGCGATGGCCCATACGAAGCGGACCTGGCCCAGCTCGTCTCGGCGAACGCGTCGGAGCTTATGCATGGCATCGGTGCGACGGTCGACCGCGAGACGATCCTGGCGCTCGAGCCCGATCCACCGGTGACGCTTGACGAGGCAGCCTGCGACGAAGCGTTCCTTGCCATCGCCGACATGATCGACATGCGTATGCCGTTTACCTACGGCCATTCGCGCATGGTGGCGGAACTGGCCGAGGGAGCGGGCGGCCGGATGGGGTTGCCCGTCGCCGACCTCCGTGCGCTGCGCTGGTCGGGCTGCATCCACGACATCGGCGAGCTCGTGGTCCCGGTGGCGACCTGGATGCGCAACGGCCCGCTGTCGGTGCGCGAGCGCGACGCGGCGCAGCTGCACGCCTATTACGGCGAGCGGGCACTGACCTCGTTCGGTCGCGAGGGCGAGGCGATGGCCGCGCTCGTCCTGCGCCATCACGAACGTCTGGACGGCTCGGGCTATCACCGCAAGGTCCACGGCTCCGACCTGTCCCCGGCGGCGAGGATCCTGGCCGCTGCCGAAGCCTTCCAGACGTCGCGAGAGGAACGCCCTCACCGCCGGGCGCTGTCCAGCGAGACGGCGGCAACGCAGTTGCGCGCCGCCGTTCGCGAGGGCTGTATCTGTCCTGACGCCGCCGAGGCGGTGCTGTCCTTTGCCGGGCAGCCGTCGCGCCGGGCGCCGCCCCGGTCGCTGGCAGGAATGACGCCGCGCGAGATCGAGGTGCTGCGCCTGATCGCCGCCGGCCTTACGGCGAAGGAAGCGGCGCGCAAGCTGGATATCTCGCCCAAGACCGCGGACCACCATATCCAGAGCGTCTATGCCAAGGTCGGTGTGACCACTCGCGCCGCCGCAGCGCTCTATGCGGTCGAGCACGGCCTTGTCCGCCCGGGCGAGACGCAGGGATAGGGAATACACCCCATGTGCGGCCGCTGCTGGGCGCGCATCGTGATCCTGTCGACGAGCCAATTGTGGCCGCGACCGACAGGAGGATAATCAAATGCTTCTCGCAACGACCAAGGTGGCGGACGTCGACCACTTCATCCGTATCTTTTCGACCAAGGGCGCCGACAAGCGCCGGCTGCACGGTTCGAACGGCGCAACCGTGTTCCGTGACCCGAGCGAGCCCGACCGCGTCTGGGCGATCTTCGACTGGGACGCCGAGGGCTGGAAGAATTTCGTATCGGATCCGGAGGTGCCCGCGATCCTGCAGGAAGCCGGCCATGTCGGCAAGCCGCAAGCTGCACTGCTGCTCGGGCACTACGAGGCCTGACGTCCACGCCGCGCGCCGCCTGCCGTCGGCGGTGGCGCGCCCGACGAACCCCAGAATCGGAGAAATCAGATGGATCCGAAACCCATCAAGATCGGCCTTATCGCCGAACTTACCGGCCCGTTGTCCTTCATGGGCATCGCCAATGCGAACCTCACGACCATGCTCGTCGACGATATCAACGCCAGCGGCGGCCTGCTTGGCCGGCCGGTGCAGGTCGTCATCGAGGATGGCGAGACCACCGACAGCGTCGCCAAGGCAAGGACTGCGAAGCTGATAGACGTCGACAAAGTCGACCTGGTCGTCGGCGGCATCTACAGCTCGACCCGCCAGGCCATCAAAAGCGAGGCAGTCGCGCGCGGCAGGACGCTCTATATCTACACCGAGCAGTACGAGGGACAGGAAAACGACCCGCTGATCTTCTGCACGGGTCCAGTGCCCGCGCAGCAGGTCGAGCCGCTGATCCCATGGTTCATGAAGCGCACCGGGGCGAAGAAGTTCTACCTGCCATCAGCCGACTACATCTGGCCTCACTTGCTGAACAAGGCGGCGAGCCGGGTGGTGCGCGCCAACGGTGGCGAGATCGTCGGAGAGGAGTATTTTCCGCTCGATACCGTCGATTTCCGGCGCACGGTGCAGCAGATCATGGCGAGCGGCGCCGAGGTTGTGTTCAACACCCTGGTTCCGCCGGGCTTGACGCCGTTCCTCGACGAGCTCCACAAGGCCGGTTTCGGCAAGCGGGGCGGCAAGATCATCTGCACCTACTTCGACGAGAACTTCTTCAATCTCGTGCCGTCCGAGCAGATCGAGGGCCTCTATAGCTGCCTCGACTACTATCAGGAACTCGACGGTCCGTTCGACCGCGCGCTCTTACGCCGTTACCAGGACCGATTCCCCGGCAGCGCGATGTTGACCGCGGGCAGCGGCTGCACCGGTCACTACCGGGCGATCAAGATGTGGGAAGCGGCGGTGAACGAAGCCGGCACGATCGAGCGCGACGCGGTCATCCGGGCGCTCGATCACGCCCGGATCAGCGAGGGACCGGGCGGGCCGGCCGAGATGGTCCCCGGCCAGCACCATGTCCGCATGACCATGTATATCGCGCAGGCGCAGGGCGGCAGATTCAAGGTCGTTGAGAACCTGGGTCCGATCGATCCCAACGAACGGATGCTTGCTGACGAACTCCAGCTCAGCAGTGCCGACTAAGCCATCGATTTCGATCGCTGTCCTTGCAGGCGGGGGCGAGCGGATGCTTGCCCCCGCCATCCAACCGTGTCGACGGTCGCTGTTCCCGATCTGCGCCAAGCGACTGTTGGCCACGAGCGCTAGAGCGTTTCACCGTTTCACGGAAACGGCGAACCGCTCTAGCTCCTTGTTCTTACGCAATTCCGGACGGAAAACCGCTCACACTTTTCCTGGAATTGCTCTATCTGCTGCGCCGGATGCGAAGTCGCTGACAGGCAGAGAACTTGAGCCTGTTCAATGTCTGCTTGTTACAGCAGAGCGGACAAATTTTGAAAGCGATACCCGGGGGAACGCCCGGCGTCAGCTATTTCGTGTCGTCACGAAAGTGGCGGCGGCTTTCAGCAGAGCCGCGTAAGCGCCGCTGTGGTTTCAGCGCGAGGCCAACCACCATTTCCACCATTTGTTTCTTGAGTGCCTCCTGCCCGCCGGTGCTGAAAAGGTCCGTGCCGAAGATGTGCGAAAAGCTGGTTCGGTTTGAGACATTAAAGAAGCTCATTGCGCTGATGTGCCAGTGCAATTGAAGCGGCGTCACGTCCTCGCGAAACACACCAGCCTCGCGGCCGCGCCGGCAGATCGTCTCCAGCTTCTGCACGGCGCCGGCATTCAGGGGGCGGATCAGTTCGGATCGCTCCAGATAAGCCCCGTGGTGGATGTTCTCGATCATGATGAGCCGGATGAAGTCCGGGTGGCGTCTGTGGTGGTCGAAGGTGAACTCCGCGAGCAGCTTCAAAGCCTCGACTGGCGGCACGTGGTCGAGTTCCAGTTCCTGTTCGCCGGCACGGACCTCGCGATAGGCTTCTTCAAGGACCCGCCTATACAGCCCCTCCTTGTCGCCGAAATAATAGTAGATCATGCGCTTCGAGGTGCTCGTCTTGGCTGCGATCTCGTCGATGCGCGCCCCCGAGAGGCCGTTCGCGGCAAATTCCGCCATCGCCACGGCAAGGATATTCTTGCGCACGCCAGCGGGGTCCTGTTTCCAACCGCCGCTGCGTCCATTCGCCGGTTTGTCGTCCATGATCGGCAGCCGCCTCCGGTCCGAACGGTTACATCCGAATGGGTCTTTAGCAAATTAACCGGCTTGTACAAAGTGGTTGACGAAATTAACCAGACAGTACAAAGTGCGCCTGGATGCCGGGAGGAGCTTGCCGATTACGTGGCAGGTCCGGGAGGTCGCATTGAAATCGTTTGCTGCTCGCGCGACGGCGGATGAAGGAGTAGTTGCTCCCGATCAGCGGTGCGTGCTGGTGGGCCTGGTCGGGCGCGGCATCCAGCAGTCGCGCACGCCGGCCATGCATCAGACGGAGGGCAGGGCGCAGGACATCGCCTACATATACCGCCTGCTCGACGCCGACCGCATGGGCGAGGGCACGCTGCGGCTGGAGGACATCCTTGCTTTCGCCGGGCATCTCGGCTTCGACGGGCTGAACGTCACTTTTCCCTACAAGCAGGAGATCATTCCGCTGCTCGACGAATTGTCCGAAGCGGCGGATGCGCTCGGCTCGGTCAATACCGTCGTGCTGCGCGGCGGCCGCCGGGTCGGGCACAACACCGATTTGTGGGGGTTCATGGAAAGTTTCGGGCGCGGCATGGCGGGAGCGCCACGCGACAGCGTCCTGCTGCTCGGAGCCGGCGGGGCGGGCGCGGCGGTGGCCCATGCTCTGCTCAAGCTCGGCGTCAAGCGGCTGCTCGTCGGCGACATCGCGCATACAAGGGCAGCGGCCCTCGCCGCGCGGCTCGGATCGCTCTTCGGTCCGGACCGGGTGACCGCCGTTTCCGACGTCGCCGCGGCTACGGCGCGAGCCGACGGAATAGTCAACGCGACGCCGGTCGGAATGGCCAAGCTGCCGGGCATCCCGCTCGATCCGGCGCTGCTGAGGCTCGAATGCTGGGTCGCCGACATCGTCTATTTCCCGCTGGAGACCGAACTGCTCGCCGCGGCGCGCCAGCGCGGCTGCCGCACGCTCGACGGCGAGGGCATGGCCGTCCACCAGGCGGCGCGAGCCTTCGAGCTCTTTACCGGCATTCAGCCGGATGTCGATCGTATGAGGGCGGCCTTCGCCGCTTTCGGCGACACGCCCGTTCCCGAACGGGAGGGTGGGCGAAGCCCGACAGGCCCAACCGAATGAAAACAGGGAGGAAGACATGATGTTGAAAACAACTCGCCGCGAATTTCTCGTCGGCGCCGGTCTCGTGGCGACTGCCACGACGTTTCCGGCCTTTGCCCAGGAGAAGCCCAAGCTGCGATTCTCGGCCGTGTTCTCGGAGCAGGATATCCGCGCCGAGATGATGAAGAAATTCGCCGACGCCATCAAGGACGACTTCGCTTTCGAAGGCTACTACGGCGGCAATCTCTTCAAGCAGGGAACGGAGCTGGTCGCCATCCAGCGCGGCAACCTGGAAATGGGCAACATCGCACCGCAGGACGTCTCCAAGCAGATCCCGGCATGGTCGATCGTCACCGCCGGCTATCTCTTCCGCGACGCTGCCCACATGCGGAAATTCTTCGCTAGCGAATCGGGCGCAGAGCTGAAGAAGATGACCGAGGACCAGCTTGGCATAAAGGTGCTCGGCCCGACTTATTTCGGCGTGCGCCAGGTGGGCCTCAAGCCCGACAAGCAGATCAGGACGCCCGCCGACCTGGCTGGCATCAAGCTGCGGATGCCCGGCGGCGACGCATGGCAGTTCCTCGGCTCCGCGCTCGGCGCCAATCCGACACCAATGGCCTATGCGGAGGTCTATACCGGTCTTCAGACGGGTGCGATCGACGGCCAGGACAATCCACTGCCGAATGTCGAGAACATGAAGTTCTACGAGGTGATGTCCCAGATCGTGCTCACCTCACACCTCGTCGGCTTCGATCTCCTCGCCGTTTCGAAGAAGGTGTGGGACGAGATGGGCGCCGACAAGCAGGCAAGGTTCCAGGCGGCTGCCGATGCGGCCATCGAATTCTCGACCGAAAAGCACCTGACCCACGAGAAGGAGCTCGTCGGGTTCTTCAAGGGCAAAGGGCTGAAAGTCTATGAACCCGACGTGGCTGCCTTCCGCAAGCACGTGCAGGAGCAGTACCTGGCCTCCGACCTGGCGAAGGAGTGGCCGGCGGGCATGGTCGAGAAGATAAACGCGCTCTGATGGTTCGGCCGGGCGAGCAAAGAGGAGCTCGCCGCAGCCACCTGGTGCACCGTTCACAGCCGTGAGGAACCGTTTTGAACACCAATTTGAGCCTCATTGCCGGCCGGCTGTATCGCTTCGCGGAATTTGTGCTGGCGGCGATGCTGGCGCTGATGTTCGCCGCCTTCGCCCTGCAGATCGTCTTCCGCTACCTGCTCAATCTTCCGATCGGCTGGACCAACGAGCTCAGCGTGATCCTCTGGATCTGGCTGGTCCTGTGGGGCGCCGCCTTCGTGATCCGCGAGGAGGAGGAGATACGCTTCGACCTCATCTACGCGTCGGCCGGCCAGACGGCCCGCCGCATCATGTTCCTGATCGCGGCCGCGGCGCTCATCGCGCTTTACGCGATCTCCTTTCCGGCAGTCTTCGACTACGTGACCTTCATGAAGGTGGAGCACACCGCCTATTTGAAGTTCCGCTTCGATTGGCTGTTCTCCATCTACCTGGTCTTCGTCGTCGCCACGCTGGTCCGCTACCTTTGGCTTTCCTGGCAGGCCACCTTCGGCCCGGCTCCGAAGAGGCCCGATCCGACAGAGATGGGGACCGGCACGTGAACCTCGCCCGCCCTTTCTCCCTGTCGGTCGTCGCGATCACCGCTCTCGCCTTTCTTGGCCTGCCGATCGGTCACGCCATGATTGCCGGCTCCATCCTCTACCTGCTGCTCGCCGGACTCGACATGGGCACCGTCGCCGAGCAGCTCCTGAACGGCATGTACGCCAACTACATCATCCTCGCCGTCCCGCTGTTCGTGTTGGCCGCCGAGCTGATGAACGTCGGCTCTATGACCGAGCGCCTGCTGCACTTCTGCAACGCCTGCGTCGGCCGGTTCCGCGGCGGTCTTGCCTTCGTCAACATCGTCCAGGCGATCATCTTCGCCGGCATGTCGGGCTCGGCTATCGCCGATGCCGCCGGCCCCGGCAAGCTCATGCAGAAGATGATGACCAAGGACGGAAAATATCCGCCGAGTTACGCCGCCGCGCTCTCCGCCGCGACCGCTGTGATCGGCCCGATTATCCCGCCTTCAATCCCGATGGTCATCTACGCGCTCGTCTCCGACGCTTCGATCGGCTACCTCTTCCTCGGCGGCGTCGTGCCGGGCCTTCTGATGGCGGGCGGCCAGATGATCATCGTCGCCTATCATGCCCGCGTCAGCGGCTTCCCAGTCGAGCCGCCGACGCCGCTGCGCCAGCTGCCGCGTATCACCTGGCAGGCGCTGCCCTCGCTGATGATGCCCGTGGTGCTGCTCGGCGGCATCTATAGCGGGGTGACGACGCCAACCGAGGCAGCCGCCGTCGCCGGCGTCTACGCGCTGCTGGTTTCGATTTTCCTCTACCGCAGCGTCAGCTTTGCCGACTTCTACCGCTCGGTGCTGGTCAGCGCTCGCACCAGCGCCTCGATCGGCATGCTGATCGGCGGCGCGCTGGTGTTCAACTATGTGGTCACCGTCGAAAACATTCCCCAATCGGTGAGCGCGCTTCTGCAGACCTGGCAGTTGTCGCCTACCGGCTTCCTCATTCTGGTAAATATATTGCTCCTCCTGCTCGGCTGCGTGCTGGAGGGAACCACCATCCTGCTGGTGATCGTTCCGGTGCTCATCCCGACCGCGAGGGCCCTGGGTATCGATCTTGTGCATTTCGGCGTGACTGTCGTGGTCAACATCATGCTCGGTCTCGTGACGCCGCCTTATGGCCTGCTGCTCTTCATCATGACCAGGATCGCCGAGGTGCCGTTCAGGGACTTGGTGCGCGACATACTGCCCTTCCTGTGGGCGATGATCGGTTCGCTGGTGCTGATCACCTTCTTTCCAGGCCTCGTGCTCTGGCTGCCGCGCCTGCTTGGCTATCCGGGCTGATAGAGGGGAGAAGACGACGATGAAGCCCATCTTCGTGATCAACGGTCCGAACCTCAACCGCCTCGGAAAGCGCGAGCCGGAAATCTATGGCACGACGACGCTGGCCGAGATCGAGGCGATGTGCCGGGAGGCCGCGGGCACGTGGCCGGTCCGTTTCCATCAGTCCAATGCCGAGCACGAAATCGTCGACTGGATCCACGAAGCCTTGGACGACGGAGCGGGCATCCTCATCAACCCGGCTGGTCTCAGCTTCAGGTCGATCCCGATCCTGGATGCGCTGAAGATGTTTCCCGGGCCGATCGTCGAGCTGCACATCTCGAACATCCATCGCCGCGAGGCGATCTACCACCGTTCGCTGGTGTCCACTGCCGCCACGGCCGTCATCGCCGGTCTCGGGCCTCGCGGATACCCGACCGCGGTGAAATCGCTGATTGAACTGATCGGACAAGCCGGGCCGGCGGACCCGTCGGGCGGACCGATGCATCGGAGGAATGAACGGACTGGTTAGTGCTCGTGAACCGTTAAACCGAAAGGGAGGAAAGCCGACATGTGCCCACCAGGATGCCTGCATTCGATCTGTGAGAAGGCGACCCGCAGGGGTCTGCTGAAAGCCGGTTTCACGCTCGGTCTCGGCGCTGCTGCTGCGGCCGCGCTCCCCACCACGCCGTCAGCCCAGGCGGGGGCGATCAATTTCACCGAAACGATCGACCTTTCCCATGCCCTCTATGAGGGTTTCCCGACCTTCAGCGGCGAGAAATGGTTCACGGTGGAGCATCTCGTCACTTTCGCCAAGGACAAGGTGAACTTGAACCGCTGGACTATCGTCGAGCACAGCGGCACGCATATGGATGCACCGATCCACTTCTCCGCCGATGGCCTGACGGCCGATCTGATCCCGATCTCGGACCTTATCGTTCCCGTCGCGGTCATCAACATCGCCGCGCGCGCCGCCGAGAATGCGGACACGAGCCTGACGCCGGACGACATAAAGGCATGGGAGGCGAAGAACGGCAGGCTGCCGGACGGCTGCTGCGTGGTGATGAATTCCGGATGGCACAAACTGGTCGGCGACCCGAGGTTCACCGGCAACGACAAGGAGAAGAAAAACCACACGCCGGGCTTTCACATAGAGGCCGCGCAGTTCCTGATCGGCGAGCGCAACGTGAAGGGCATCGGCGTCGACACGCTTTCGCTCGACACCGGGCTCAACTCGAGCGGGGCGTTTCCGGTCCACTACGAATGGCTGGGCAGCGGCCGCTGGGGCATAGAGTGCCTGGCCAATCTCGATGCAATTCCCGAGTCCGGGGCGCGTCTGTTCCTTGGCATCCCCAAGGTGAAAGGCGCAACCGGCGGTCCCACTCGCGCGATCGCGCTCCTGTAACTTCGCAGGCGAAATAATGAAAACCTCCATCGCCACCGTTTCCATCAGCGGCGACCTGCGGGAAAAACTCGCAGCGATCGCCGCCGCCGGATTCGATGGCGTGGAGATATTCGAGAATGATTTCCTGGCCTTCGACGGCACGCCTGCCGAGGTTGGCCACATGGTACGCGACAACGGGCTGGAGATCACACTGTTCCAGCCGTTCCGCGATTTCGAGGGTCTGCCCGAGCCGCAGCGAAGCCGCGCCTTCGACCGCGCGGAGCGCAAGTTCGACGTGATGCAGGAACTCGGCACCGACTTGATGCTCGTCTGCTCATCGGTCTCGCCGGTGTCGCTCGGCGGCATCGACCGCGCCGCCGCGGATTTCCATGAACTCGGCGAGCGCGCAGCGAAGCGAGGCTTGCGTGTCGGTTACGAGGCGCTCGCCTGGGGCCGGCACGTCAACGATCATCGCGACGCATGGGAAGTCGTGCGCCGCGCGGGACACCCCAACATCGGCTTGATCCTCGATTCCTTCCATACGCTGGCTCGTAGGATCGAGCTGCCCTCGATCCGCGCGATCCCTTCAGACAAGATATTCATCGTCCAACTCGCCGACGCGCCGCTGATCGATATGGACCTGCTCTACTGGAGCCGGCACTTCCGCAACATGCCGGGCGAAGGCGACTTGCCGGTGCGCGAGTTCATGCAGGCCGTCGCAGCAACAGGCTACAACAGCTACATATCGCTCGAAATTTTCAACGACCAGTTCCGGGGCGGCTCGGCCAAGGCGATCTCCGTCGACGGCAAGCGTTCGCTCATCTGGCTGATGGACCAGGTGTGGCGTGCGGAGCCGGCACACGATGTTTCGGTGCCGGCGATGCCAGACCGCATCGGCGTCGAGGGGGTCGAGTTCGTGGAATTCGCCGCGAATCCGGAGGGAGCCGTGTCGCTTGGCAGCCTCCTCACCACGCTGGAATTCTCCGAGGCCGGGCGTCACGTCTCCAAGGATGTCACCCTCTACCGGCAGGGAGAGATCAACATCGTCATCAACACCGAACGGCAGGGCTTTGCGCATTCCTCCTTCGTCGTTCACGGCACGTCGGCTTATGCGATCGGGTTGAAGGTCGAGGAAGCGGCAGCGGCCGTCGCCCGAGCCGAGGTGTTGGGGGCGGAGATTTTCTATCAGCAGGTCGGTCCGGGCGAGCTGTCGATCCCGGCGATCCGCGGCGTCGGCGGCGGGCTGATCTATTTCCTCGATGGCAAGACAGACCTGGCCAGGGTCTGGGACATCGAATTCAAGCCTGTCGCTGCCGCCGGCGCCGGCAGCGGCGCTGGCCTCACCCGCATAGATCATGTCGGCCAGACCATGTTTCACGAGGAGATGCCGAGCTGGCTGCTCTTCTACGTCTCTCTCTTCAGGACGACGAAGACGCCGATGGTCGACATCGTCGATCCGGCAGGCCTCGTTCGCAGCCAGGTGATCGAGGGTCTCGACAAGCGCCTTCGCCTCACCCTCAACGGCGCCGAGAGCCGTCGCACGCTTGCCGGCCACTTCATCGCCGAGACTTTCGGCTCGGGTATCCAACATCTCGCCATGGCGACAGACGACATTTTCCTGACCGCCGAAAGGCTCAAGGCCAACGGCTTCGAGCCATTGCAGATTTCCATGAACTACTATGACGATGTGGAGGCGCGTTTCGGTCTCGACCCCGAGCTCGCCGACCGGCTGCGCGTGTCGAACATCCTCTATGATCGTGATGAGAAGGGCGAGTTCTTCCAGCTCTATGCGCCGACCTTCGGCGAAGGTTTCATCTTCGAGATCGTCGAGCGGCGCGGCGCCTATGCAGGTTATGGCGGGCCGAATGCGCCGTTCCGCATCGCCGCGCAAAAGCGCATGATGCCGCCCAAGGGAATGCCGAAAGTCTGAACCGCACGAAATTCGCTGGCAGGCAGGCCGACAGTCGGCCCAGGGTTACCGCTCTCAGCTGCTGCGCGTCGCCACGAACGTCGCCGCCGCTTTCAGCAACTCCGCCTCTTCGCCATAAGGCTCGAGCAGCGCATGCGCCTGATCGATGAGGCCGTGGAGCTGGCCGCGCGCCCAGTCGGCCCCGTGCAGCGCGGCAAGCGTCGCCTTGCCGGCGGCGGCGTCCTTGTTCGTCGCCTTGCCCATCTGCTTGGCGTCGGCGGTGAGATCAAGAAGGTCGTCGGCGAGTTGGAAGGCAAGGCCGATCGCCGAACCGAACTCCGCCAGCCTCTCGCGGTCGGCGGGCGGCGCGCCGGCGACGATCGCGCCGGCCTCGCAGGCGAAGCGGATCAGCGCGCCGGTCTTCATCGCCTGCAACGTGATGATGCCCGCCTCATCGGGCCGTTTGCGCTCGGCCTCGAGATCGAGCGTCTGGCCGCCGACCATGCCGCCGGCGCCGGCCGCGCGAGCAAGGGAGAGAACAAGGGCGGCCCGGCGTTCGGCCGACAGCGCGGTCGCTTCGTCGGCGATGATGTCGAACGCCATGGTCAGCAGCGCGTCGCCGGCAAGGATCGCGGTCGCCTCGTCGAAGGCCCTGTGCACCGTCGGCTGGCCGCGGCGCAAATCGTCGTCGTCCATGGCCGGCAGGTCGTCATGGATCAGCGAATAGCAGTGCACGCATTCGAGCGCCGCCGCGACGCGGAGCGCCGCGTCACTATCGGCAGAAAACAGCGCCGCACTTTCCATGACCAGAAACGGGCGCAGCCGCTTGCCGCCGTTGAGCACGCCGTGGCGCATCGCCGCCATCAGGCGCTCGGGCCGCGCGATCTCGCCGGAGAACAGACGCGCGTCGAGGATCCGGCGCAGCTCAGTCTCGACCGCGGCGGCGCGCATAAAAAGCGCGGTTTCGAAGGCGATCTGGTCGTCTTTGCTCATGGCCGGGAGCGGTAGCCGACACTCAGACATTGCGCAAGCAGGCGCGCGCCTTTATGCCGGAGGGGGCGAGGCATGGGTGGGGCGGCTTGACGGAACCGATCGTCGAACATGAAAGCGAAGGGCTGGACATGGCGCGGCCGCGGCGCCTGAACCGCGCCGGTCTGAAGCGCATCGTCCGGCGCTGCCTGGTCGTGGCGTTGGTGCTGGCGGCTATCCCGGTCGTGCTCACCTTCCTTTATCTGCCGCCCTTCGTGCATCCGGTTTCGACGCTGATGTTGAAGGACCTCGTGACCTTTTCGGGCTACGACCGGCGTTGGGTGTCGATCGACGACGTGGCGCCGGTGCTGGCGCATTCGGTGATCATGTCGGAAGACGGGCAGTTCTGTTTCCATCGCGGCGTCGATCTGGGCGAATTGCGCGGCGTGGTCGACGACGCGCTGGCCGGCGAGGCGACGCGCGGCGCATCCACCATCACCATGCAGACGGTCAAGAACCTTTTTCTCTGGGCGCGGCCGCTCAGCAGCGTGCGCAAGGTGGTCGAGCTGCCCTTAGCCGTCTATTTCGATGCGGTGATGTCGAAGCGGCGGATCATGGAGATCTATCTCAACGTCGCCGAATGGGGACCGGGCATTTACGGCATCGAGGCCGCCGCCCGACACCATTTCGGCGTCTCGGCCAAGCAATTGTCGCGCCGGCAGGCGGCGCTGCTCGCCGTCAGCCTGCCCAATCCGATCGCACGCAATCCGGCAAAGCCCGGACCGGGCTTGCGGCGACTGGCCTCGCTGATAGAAAGGCGTGCGAGCAGGTCCGGCGCGTATGTCGGCTGTCTTGACTAGGACGGAGCGGCGCTGGCTCAAAAAAATTCGCGGGCACGCTGGCCAAAACGGCGCAGGGCGTGTATAGGCACCCGACTTTCTCAGATTATGGCCTCGATGCGGCCCTTTCGCGAGGGTTACCGAGGCATTTTGACCATGTAGTGGAGCATATCCATGGCCGTTCCAAAAAGAAAAACCTCTCCGTCGAAGCGCGGCATGCGCCGCTCGGCCGACGCCCTCAAGGCCCCGACCTATGTCGAGGACAAGAATTCCGGCGAAATGCGCCGTCCGCATCACATCGACCTGAAGACCGGCATGTATCGCGGCCGCCAGGTTCTGGAGCCGAAGGAAAGCTGAGAAGCTTCCACGGTTTGTGACGTTTTCAAAAGACCGGCCTCTGGCCGGTCTTTTTGTTTTGGCCTCTGGTCGATCGAGGCCTGGGTCGCGCAGGCTGCAGAAAAGCCAGGGCAACCGGCTGACATCGTTATTTCATTAGGTCTTACAGCGTGTTCGTCGCCGCCAGCGAAAAACCTTGACGGCGCGCTTGCCGCGGATTTTACAAAAGGGCTGCCCTTTTGGAGTCGCCCAGATGTTCGGTGCCGTCCCGCTGCTGATCGTGCCCTTCGTCCTCTACAATCTCGGCCTGCTGGGATTGTTCGGCGGCGGCGACGATCCCTGGATGATCGAGATGTTCTCCTTCCGCATGATGTCGGGCGGCGTCTTCTCGATGACGCTCGGCGACCTGATGGTGCTGATCGGGCTGATCTTCCTGTTCGTCGAGATCTCAAAATCGGTGCGCACCACCAATGCCTCGATCCTGGACCATCTTCTGTCGACACTGGTCTTCGTCGCCTTCCTGGTCGAGTTCCTGCTGGTGAAGGGCGCGGCGCATTCGGTGTTCTTCACGCTGATGATCATCGCGCTGTTCGACGTGCTGGCCGGCTTCTCGGTGTCGATGCGCTCGGCGAGCCGGGATATCAATTTGAACTGAGGGATATAGCGCAGAAGCACGACTTCACGATTGGCGGAACATGTTGATCGTCATTCTATGGTCTGCGCGCGTCGCTTCGCTCCTGCTTCGCCCTGGAATGACGAAGCTCTTCCCCTCACCTCAACCTGCCGCCGTTTCAACCTTCCGCGCGACGACCGCCTCGTACGCTGCCTGCAGCTGCTGGCGCACGGTCGGCGTGCCGGGCGGTGTCTTCACGGGCATGCCCAGATGCTCGTGGCGCAGTTCGTCCATGAATTGCTCCCAGAGCTGGGGGCCGCCTTTTTCGAGCAGCTCGGCGCGGATCGAAAGCTCCTCGCTGACCGGCAGCCAGACACGTCCCCAGGCGCCGAGATGCGCCATGATCGGCACGAGCGTGATCGCCATCTCGGTCAGGCTGTAGATCGCCTTCTGCTTGTGGCTTGGATCGTCGGCCTTGGTCAACAGGCCCAGTTGCATCAGCCGCTTAAGCCGGTCGGCCAGGATGTTGGAGGCGATGCCCTCGAGCGAGAAGTTGAGCAGTTCGCGGAAGTGGCGTTTGCCGCCGAAGATCATGTCGCGCAGGATGATCAGGCTCCAGCGGTCGCCGAAAACCTCCAGCGACAGATTGATCGGGCAGCCGGATCGACGGTCGATGCTCATGGCGGTCTCCAGAAAAACCAGTTGCATTATGATATCAGTTTCATTATCGTGCAACTGATTGCAAAATGCAATCAGATTGGAGGAGCAGATGACCACTGCAGCGCACCCCGATATCGCTTCCGAGACGTTCGGCGACCCAGCCGATCCGGCGATCCTTCTGGTCATGGGCGCCATGGCTTCGATGCTGTGGTGGCCCGAAGCGTTCTGCCGGCAGCTCGCCGGGCGCGGCCGCTTCGTCATCCGCTATGACAACCGCGACACCGGCCTGTCGACCAAATATCCGCCAGGCGCGCCGCCCTATACGTTCGAGGACATGGTGGACGATGCCATGCGCGTGCTCGATGACCATGGCGCCGCAAAGGCGCATGTCGCCGGCATGTCGATGGGTGGCATGATCGCGCAGAATGTGGCGCTGAAATATCCCCAACGCGTCCGCGCGCTCACCGTGATCTCCTGTTCGCCGCTCGGTGTCGACACGTCGGACCTGCCCGGAACGACCGAGGCCTACAAGGATCATTCGGCGGAAGGCGCCGACGTCGACTGGTCGAACCGAGAGCAGGTGCTCGGCTTCATGGTCAAGGACGCCCGCGCGATTGCCAGCACGCTCCATCCATTCGACGAGAAACGGACACGCAAGATGATCGAGGAGGATTACGATCGCTCCGGCGGTCTCGCCAGCGCGACCAACCATTTCCTGCTCAAGGGTGGCGGTCCGCAGCGCACGGTGCGGGATCTCGGCGCGCCGCTGCTCGTCATCCACGGCACCGCCGATCCTCTTTTTCCGATCGAGCATGGCGAAGCGCTCGCGAACGCTGTGCCCGGCGCAAAGCTGGTGCGGATCGAAGGCGGCGGCCACGAGCTGCACCGCAACGACTGGCCGCAAATCGTCCAGGCCATCGCGAACCACGGCTGATCGGCGAGGGTTCAGCCTCGACCCCGGCAGTCCATGAAATAGTTAAGTGATCACTTCAGTATCGACTCGACGTCTGACGACAGGAGAAAAAATGTCCCTGACGCTGTATTTCCATCCGCTGGCCTCGTTCTGCTGGAAGCCGCTGATCGCGTTCTACGAGAACGAAACGCCGTTCGAACCGGTCATTGTCGACCTTGGCGATGAAGCATCGCGCGCGGCCTTCCTGAAGGTATCCCCGACCGGCAAGATGCCCGCCTTGCGCGACGATGCGCGCGGCCGCACGGTGCTGGAATCGACCATCGTCGTCGAATACCTCGCCGCGCATTGTCCAGGGCCGGTCGCGCTCGTTCCCGCCGATGTCGATCTCGCCCTCCAGGTCCGCCAGGCGGATCGCTTCTACGATTTCTATGTGCAGCATCCGATGCAGAAGATCGTCGGCGACAGGCTGCGGCCAAAGGAGCAGACCGATCCGTTCGGGGTCGAGGAGGCGCGCGCGCAGCTGCGCAATTCCTACGCCATTATCGAAGAGGAGATGCAGGGCAAGAGCTGGGCGATGGGCGAGACCTTCACCATGGCCGACTGCGCCGCCTCGCCGGCGCTGTTCTACGCCAACAAGGTCGAGCCGTTCGGCGACAAGCTCGCGGCCGTGAAACGCTACCACGACCGGCTGCTCGCGCGCCCGTCCTTCGCCCGCGTCATCGAGGAAGCGCAGCCCTATTTCAAGCTCTTCCCCTACAACGACGGCTAGCCCGCGATGCTGCGCGATCTCGCCCAGCTCGGCCTTATGTTCCAGGCCCTAGTTCATTCCCCCGGCGATGTTTCCCAGAACTGGTCGAGCCAGATATTGAGCCTGAGGAAGCCGGCGTTGCTGACGGTGTAGACGCGCCTTGTACCTTCGGCCTTGGCTTTGACCAGGCCGGCATCGAGCAGGACTTTCAGGTGCTGGGAAACGGCCGGCCGTGAGACCGGCAATCCGGCCGCCAATTCGTTCACCGTCTTCGGGCCGCGCCGGAGTTCTTCCAGGAGATAGCGCCGGTTGGGATCGGCTATCGCCAAAAAGGCGTCAGAAAACATCATGCCTTTATTTGTGGGGCAAAGTTTTCCGAATCTCAACTATTGGTTTCAACCTTTCTGCGCGGATCGAGCCGCGTTGCCTCAGGCGTGACCGCGCGATCCGCGGGCTGGGTTTTAAAGGCGTCGCGGTTTTCGATCGGCACCGGCGCGCGGGCGCGGATGCGCAGCAGCGTGTAGCCGCCGAGGCTGAGATGCGCGAGGGCGGTTGCAAGGAAGAGCCCCTCCGGACGCACCGAACCCATCAAGGCCGCGGCCAAAAGCGGGCCGATCATCGTGCCAAAGCCGTAGAGCAGCAGCAGGCCGCCGGAAACCTTGACGAAGTCCTCGGAGCGGGCGTGGTCATTGGCATGCGCGACGGCGATCGAATAGAGCGTATAGGCGAAAGCGCCATAGGCGGCGGTCATCATGATGACGAAGACGCCCGAACGCGGCGCGATCAGGAAGATCAGCAGCGCGACCAGCGCGGCGCCGAAGGCCGCGCCGGCCAGCACGAAGCGACGGTCGGTTGTATCCGACAGGCGCCCGGCCGGAAGCTGCATGGCGGCGCCGGAAACGACGACAAGGCTCATCATCAGCGCGATCTGGGCGGTCGAGATGCCGATGCGGGCGCCGTAGACCGCGCCCAGCGTGCCCCAGGCGCCGTTGGCGATGCCGATCAGAAGGCAGGCCACCGCCGATACCGGCGAATTGGCGTAGAGGCCTTTCACGTCGAGCTTGACGTCCTGCAGGGGCTTGGGATGCGACTGCGTCGACACCGCCGTCGGAATGAGCGACAGGCAAAACAGGATGCCGGTGATCATGAACAGCGAGGCCGACCGCACGTCGCCGCCGGCGACGATCATCTGGCCGCCCATGATCGAGGCATAGGTGACCATCATATAGAGGCCGAAGACGGTGCCGCGGTTCTCGTTGGTGGCCTTCTCGTTCAGCCAGCTCTCGATGACCATGAAGGCGCCGGCCATGGTGAAGCCGGTGAAGGCGCGCAAAAGGATCCAGAAATATTCATCGATGATAAGGCCGGTGAGCAGCGCGACGATCGCGCCCGACGCGGCGAAGGCGCCGAAGGCCCTGACATGGCCGGCGCGGCGCACGAGGCGCGGCGCGAAGAAACAGCCGGCGACGAAGCCGCCCGCCCAGGCCGTGCCCATCAGGCCGAGCGATGCGGTCGAAAAGCCTTCCACCTGGCCGCGCAGCGGCAAGAGCAGCCCGTGCAGGCCGGAAGCGGCGAGCAGAAACGCCGTGCCGCGAAGCAGCGAGAGGATCGGTCTGTAGGTTGCAAACATGGTAGATCCGGCTGGAATTTCGGGGCGGAGGTCCGTTTCAGGCGGAGGTCTGGCAGTCGCAATCAGGCTTTCCGGGGCGGGCGAACGCGCCGGCGAACCTATCCTCTACGAAACAGTGCCTCGGCCGCGGATTTGGTGGCGCCCTTGGCGGCCCGTTCCTCTTCCAGCCGGGCGATCTCGTCGCGCAGCATCGCAATGCGCTCGGACAATTCGTCTACGGAAAGCAGCGACAGGTCCTGGCCGATCTCGTGCGGGCGCCGCTTCTTGCCGGGTTCGTCGTCGAAGATAGCCATCCGTCGCTCCTCCCTTACTTGGCCATTTGCCTGATTTGGCAATCAGCATACATAGGGCAAGGGCGCCGATGCAAACAGCCGACACCGACCCAGAGCGCCGCGCGTCTTTTCAGACGCGCAAAAGACGCTCTATGTTTTTTGAGTCGCGCATCGTGCTTACCGAAAATCGATTCCGATTTTCGGGCCGATGCGGCACACAGGGAGAACGGGACACCATGGCAAACGGACAGAAGATCCCGGCGAAGATGACGGCCATCGCGATCTCGCAGCCCGGTGGTCCCAGGATGCTGAAGCCGGAGACGCGCGATGTGCCTGTGCCCGGTTCGGGCGAAGTGCTGATCCAGGTGCACGCTGCCGGCATCAACCGGCCGGACGTCCAGCAGCGCAAGGGCGCCTATCCACCGCCGCCCGGTGCCTCGGACCTGCCCGGCCTCGAGGTGGCCGGTGAAATCGCGGCGCTCGGCGACGAGATATCGCGCTGGCGCATCGGCGACCGGGTCTGCGCGCTGACGCCGGGCGGCGGCTATGCCGAATATGTCAAGGTCCATGCCGGCAGTGTGCTGCCGATCCCGGCCGGCTTCACCTATTCGGAGGCCGCCGCGGTTCCGGAAAACTATTTCACCGTCTGGCACAATGTGTTCGAGCGCGGCGGCCTGAAGAAGGGCGAGACGCTGCTTGTCCATGGCGGCTCGTCCGGCATCGGCACCACCGCCATCCAGCTCGCCTCGGCCTTCGGCGCCTATGTGATCACCACCGCCGGCAGCAAGGAGAAATGCGACGCCTGCCTCAAGCTCGGCGCCGACCGGGCGATCAATTACCGCGAGGAGGATTTCGTCGCCGCCGTGAAGGATGCGACCGATGGCAAGGGCGCGAACGTCATCCTCGACATGGTCGGCGGGGATTATGTCGGGCGCAACTACGATGCCGCGGCGGTCGAGGGGCGGATCGTTCAGATCGCGGTGCAGGCCGGTGCCGTGGCGAGCACCAATTTCGCAACGCTCATGGTCAAACGCCTTACCCATACCGGCTCGACGCTTCGGCCGCGCACCGTCGAGTTCAAGGCGGCGATCGCCGCCGCGCTGGAAGCCCAGGTGTGGCCGCTGCTCGGCACGCGCAAGGTGGCGCCCGTCATGGACATGATCTTTCCGCTGACCGAAGCCTGGCGGGCGCATGAGCGGATGGAAGAGGGCGAGCATATAGGCAAGATCGTCCTCGACGTCGGGTGAGATGTATCGATATTCAGGTGAGGCCGGCCTGCAAATGCCGGCCTTCTGCGCTTCCGGTGCTCACGTACTTTAAGTACGCTCCGCTCCGGCCTTCGCCGGCCGAAGCCCTCACAAGTGTCTGCGCTCTATGAAGGCTACGGCCGGCGCAGGCCGGTTCTCGAAGCCCGCCATTTTCGACTGGCCTGACTTGAATCTCGACACATCCCGGCCGACCGCGGTGCGCCAGTTCCAAGCTGAACAAAGCCTTAATGGTGCAATGCACAAAACGCATTGCGGCCATGCAAAAGCGTCCGTTCAATTTGTGGGCAGGCATGCCTATTTAAGCGGCATCAAACGATTTGACCAACCGACTGGAGAACTATCATGAACCCGATCAGTGCTTACCGTAAGTGGCGCATGTACAACGAAACCGTGCGCGAGTTGAACAAGCTCAATGCTCGCCAGCTGAGCGACCTCGGCATCAACCGCGGCGACATCGAGCGCATTGCCCGCCAGGCTCTTTGATCGCGGCGCCCCCGCCGCAAGGCCGGGGGCGGCGAGGAGAAGCCAGAGCCGTCGAGACGCTTGCTTTGTCTCCGGTTCCGAACCCGCTGGACCTCGTCCAGCGGGTTTTGTCTTTTCAAGGCGGTGATTCAGCCCCTTTCCAAAAACATTGCGAAAATTTGAGGGAGCGTTTATACAGGCCGCGAATTTCCCATTTTGGTGGCACTAAAACCACCGCCCGCGCGGGAACGCGGGCGAACGAGAAGGATTTTTGATATGGCCAATTCGCTGCTGATGCCCAAGGCGACCGCCGTCTGGCTGGTCGACAATACCGCGCTTTCCTTCGAGCAGATCGCGCAGTTCTGCGGGCTGCATCCGCTGGAGGTCAAGGCGATCGCTGACGGCGAGTCGGCACAAGGCATCAAGGGCATGGACCCGATCATCACCGGACAGCTGACGCGCGACGAGATCGCGCGCGGTGAGAAGGACATCAACCACCGGCTGAAGCTGTCGGAGCCGAAGGTGCGCGTGCCGGAATCGAAGCGCAAGGGCCCGCGCTACACGCCGCTGTCCAAGCGCCAGGACCGGCCGAACGCCATCCTGTGGCTGGTGCGCAACCATCCGGAGCTCAAGGACGCGCAGATTTCCCGTCTCGTGGGCACCACCAAGTCGACGATCGAGCAGATCCGCGAGCGCAAGCATTGGAATTCGGCCAATCTGCAGCCGATGGATCCGGTGACGCTCGGCCTCACCTCGCAGATCGACCTCGACCTCGAAGTCAACCGCGCCTCACGCGGCCGCGAGCCGGCACAACCCGTCGGCGACACACTGCTGCCCGCCGCACTCACCGAACGGCTGGTGCCGGCGCCCGAGAAGCCGAAGGACGAGGATGCCGAGCTCGACGCCAACGCCGTCTTCGCCAAGCTTTCGGCACTCAAGTCGAAAGACAAGGACGAAGACGAAGAATAAGCATCGCGAAGGTCCAACAAAAAAGCCCGCTTTCGAGCGGGCTTTTTTGTTGGACAATGGCTTGGGAGGAAGTCATGTCCGCGCGGCGCGGTCGGGCGCCATGCCGTAATCCTCGCTGCGCTCGACGGCGCGGTAGAAATCGGCAAGCTGCTTGCCGCGCTCCGGCTTGAAGATGCGGCCGGCGATGACGACCGAGGCGATGCGGTCGATGCGGAAGGCGCGGAAATCGTCGCGCATCTCGCACCAGGCGACCAGGGTCCAGACCTTGCCCCAGAACCACAGGCCCAAGGGCCGGATGTCGCGCGCCGTGCCGCGGCCGGCCTCGTCGGAATAGTCGATGGTCAGCACCTGGCGTTTCTCGACGGCGCGCTCGATGAGGTCGATGGCTTCGCGCGCGGCGTCGCTCACCACCCACATCGGGGTGTGGATCTCGGTGCGGGCGATGCGGTCCTTCTCGGTGTCGGGCAGCACGGCGCCGATCTTGACCAGCGCTTCGTCGGCGGCCCTGGCCATTGCCGCGCCGCCAAAGGCGCGCACCATGCGGGCGCCGGCAACCAGCGCCACGATCTCGTCACGCGTGAACATCAGCGGCGGAAGGTCGAAACCCTCCCTCATCATGTAGCCGACACCTGCTTCGCCGTCGATCGGCACGCCTGTCGACTGCAGGTCGGCTATGTCGCGGTAGATGGTGCGCTCGGAAACCTCGAGCCATGTGCCGAGCTTCTGCGCGGTGACCAGCCGGCCACCCCGCAAATGCTGCACGATCTGGAAAAGCCTGTCGGCGCGACGCATCGTTTGACCCCTTGGTTTCGGCACTATGCATGCCGCGGTTCCAAAACCGGTTCCCGCGGGTCCGAGGCTGCTTCAATAACGCAAGCCTCCTGACAACATACTGTCAGGAGGCTGCAGCCATTCCAACACGGGACAACGGCGTCTTTCCTGAAACCCGGCGTTTCAACCGATATTACATCTGGGCGCGGCACGGCCTACATCCAAGTCACCCATCGAGAAATTTCAGTTCTTGCGCACGCGGCCGTCATAAAGGTCCGGCCAGCCGATGTCCTTGCGAATGTCCGCCGGCAAAGTGTTCAGGAAACGCTGTGTGCGGATCTCATCTCGCACGGTGCGAATCTTGCCGACATAGTGCTGCACGCTACGCAGTATCGTAAAACCGTTCATGACCAGGCTCCTCTTTTTCGATAAAAGGAGTATCTCACACCCCTGCTGACAGCAGTCTGTCAGGAGGTTGGCAGCACGCCATAGAAAGTCGCGAGGGCCTGAGGAGGTTGGGTTCTGTCAGGAGCCTCCCACCCAAAAGACGGCGTAAAGAACGGCTTTGACAGCCGCGAGCGATGCTGGTCAAAGGCGGCATGACGAAACTGCTCGCCCTTGTCATCATCGGCATCATGCTGATCCAGGTCATCAAGCCCCTCGGCTGGCCGGGATTGAAGCGCCGCGGCGATTTCTGGAAGCTGGCGCTGCTTGCCATGGCCGCGATCTCGCTGGCGGCCGTATTGGGCCACTGGGCATAAGATAACGAAAAGCCATTCGCGCATGTTCCGGTCGAGGTGAACAAGGGCCGGTCACTCACAGCAGTCTGGCCGATCCTTGGCCTTGTCCTGGTACTCGTCATGCAGCCGCACCCAGTCCATCAGCCCGTGATAGGGGCCGGTCTCATTGCGGCCCTTCGGCGTCATGTCGAGATAGTGGTAGGCGCCGATCAGGGCGTCGCCGCCGCGGGTGCGCGACAGGAAGGTGAGGAAGATGTCGCCGTTCTCGTCGCGGTAGAAGATGCTGGTGCCCGGTAGGTCCTTCGAGCGCAGCGGGCGCTTCTCGAAATTATAGGTGGTGTCGCCCGCCGCGATCTGCTTGTCGGTAAAGGAAACCTGCAGGTCGAAATTGAAATCGGATGCATAGGACGACACCCAGTCGAACTCCCAGCCCATGCGCCGCTTGTAAGGCAGGATCTCGGCCAATGGCGCGCGCGAGACGACGACCAGCGAGACGTCATGATGCTTCAGATGCCGGTTGGCGCCGTCGATATGGTCGGCCAGGAACGAGCAGCCCTCGCAACGATGATCGGAGCCCGGCGTCATCATGAAATGATAGACGATAAGCTGGCTCTTGCCGGCGAAGAGTTCGGCAAGGCGCTTCGGCCCCGCTTCGCTCTCGAAGACATAGTCCTTGCGCAGCTTGAACCAGGGCAATTGCCGCCGCTCCGCGGCAATGAGGTCGCGAAACCGCGTCAGTTCCTTCTCGCGCTCCAGGTGCCTTCTGTGCGCCTCGAACCAGTCCTCGCGCGAAACCACGGCATTGCGTTGCATGACTATCTCCTGTCCTCTCCTGCCAAGGACGTTCGACATCGGCCCGACCCGACACAGCCGCCGCTGTTTCGCTGCATCAGGTAGGAATGCGGCCCGCAAAAAACAAAAACCCGGTCTAAAGCGCGTCGCGCTGAAACGGAATCAGGCGACGCGCTTTAGTCTTTGTTTTGTGCATGTCGTTGTCCCAGAACCGCTGCGCACTTCTGGGCGACATGCATCAGGCCCGGGTTTTCCGTGTCCTGGGAAGGGACGGCTTCAGGCGGCCTTTTCCAGAGTTGGCTGCCATTTCCCGAGCGCCGCCAGATGGTTCATGTGGGCGCGATGCGTGAAGGCGGCCTGGGCGGCGGCGACGTTCGACGCCTTGCCGCTCCACGCCTTCTGCGGTGCCGCCTGCAGCGCACGGCCGTAGGAGAAGGTCAGTTTCCACGGATGCGGGCCGATGGCGTTGATGGCGTTGAGGTTGGCGGTCGCCTCCTCGTCGTCCTGGCCGCCGGAGAGGAAGGCAATGCCGGGCACTGCCGCCGGCACCACTTCGCGGAACAGCTTTATCGTCTTCTCGGCGATTTCCTCCGGCCTGTCGGTCTTGCCCGATTTCTTGCCCGAGATGACCATGTTGGGCTTCAGGATGGAGCCTTCGAGCACGACGCGAGCGGCGTAGAGCTCGTCATAGAGCTTGACCAGCGTGGCCTTGGAGACGTCGTAGCAGGTGTCGATCGAATGAGCGCCGTCCATCAGCACTTCCGGCTCGACGATCGGGACGATGCCGGCTTCCTGGCAAAGCGCGGCATAGCGGGCCAAAGCGTGGGTATTCGAGGCTATCGAATTGGCGGAAGGGACGCCCTTGCCGGTGTCGATGTCGATCACCGCGCGCCATTTGGCGAAACGGGCGCCGAGCTTGTAATAATCCGCCAGCCGCTCGCGCAGGCCGTCGAGGCCCTCGGTGATCGTGTCGCCGGGAAAATTCGCCAAGGGCTTGGCGCCGAGGTCGACCTTGATGCCGGGAATGGCGCCGGCGGCTTTGATGATGTCGACCAGCGGCGTGCCGTCGGCGGCTTTCTGGCGGATGGTCTCGTCATAGAGGATGACGCCGGAGATGTAACGGGACATCGCCTCCTTGGACCGGAACATCATCTCGCGGTAGTCGCGCCGGCTGTCGGCGGTCGATTCGACGCCGATGACGTCGAAGCGCTTCTTGATGGTGCCGGAGCTCTCATCGGCGGCCAAAAGGCCCTTGCCATCGGCCACGATCGCGGCGGCGATATCTTCGAGACGTTCGCTCATGGTGCTCTCCTTGACGGTGTCGGTTCCGCGCTTAATGGAACTCTACCGCCAAAGGAATGACGCCGGAAAGCTAGAATCGATTGAAAGCCGGGTGCGTTCTGCCCGTTCGCGGACTGTTTACCGCTTCAGCACCTCGACGCCGGGCAGCGGCTTGCCTTCCATCCATTCGAGGAAGGCGCCGCCGGCGGTCGAGACATAGGTGAAGTCGTCGGCGACGCCGGCATGGTTGAGCGCGGCCACCGTGTCGCCGCCGCCGGCGACGGAGACCAGCTTGCCCTCCTTGGTGCGGGCAGCGGCATGCTTGGCCGCCGCCACCGTGGCGCGGTCGAAGGGCGCGATCTCGAAGGCGCCGAGCGGGCCGTTCCAGACCAGCGTGGCGGCGCGGTCGATCCACTCGTTGACGCTCTGCAAGGTCTTCGCGCCGACATCGAGGATCATGCCGTCGGCCGGCACGTCCGCGATGGCAACGGTCTCGCTGGCAGCGCCCGCCTTGAATTCCTTGGCCACCACGCCGTCGGCGGGAAGGATGATCGCGCAGCCGGCTTCCGCCGCTTCGATCATGATCTGCTTGGCGGTGCCGGCGAGGTCATGTTCGCACAGCGATTTGCCGACATCGGTGCCGCGCGCGGCAAGAAAGGTGTTGGCCATGCCGCCGCCGATCACCAGCGCGTCGACCTTCTTCACGAGGTTCATCAAGAGGTCGATCTTGGTCGAGACCTTGGCGCCGCCGACGATGGCGACAACCGGCCGAACCGGATTGCCGAGACCCTTTTCCAGCGCGTCGAGCTCCGCCTGCATGGTGCGGCCGGCATAGGCCGGCAGCCGATGCGCCAGGCCTTCGGTGGAGGCATGCGCGCGGTGCGCGGCGGAGAAGGCGTCGTTGACGTAGATGTCGCCATTGGCGGCGAGCTTCTCGGTGAAGGCCGGTTCGTTCTTTTCCTCGGCCTTGTAGAAGCGGGTGTTTTCAAGCAGCAGGACGTCGCCGTCCTTCATCGCGGCGACGGCATCGGCGGCCTTGTCGCCGATGCAGTCCGAGGCGAAGCCGACAGGGCGGCCGAGAACCTCAGCCGTGGCCTTGGCGATCGGCTCGAGCGAGAACTCGGCCGATGGACCGTCCTTCGGGCGGCCGAAATGGGCAAGCAGGATGACCTTGGCGCCCTTCTTGGAAAGCTCGGCGATGGTCGGGGCGATGCGCTCGATGCGGGTGGCGTCGGTCACCTTGCCGTCGGCGACCGGAACGTTGAGGTCGACGCGCACCAGGACGCGCTTGCCGCTGACGGCGCCGATATCATCGAGTGTCTTGAAGCCGGCCATGGTCGTCCTTCCTAGTTTTGACGCAATTCCGGACGGAAAACCGCACACTCTTTTCCTGGAATTGCTCTAAAGCGTGTCGCGCCGAACGAAAACGCGGCGACCTTACCCGGCGCGAACGACGATGCAAGGGCCGCGTTGAAGCGCGCGCGCAAAAATGATGTCGCTGTGAGACATCAGCCTTGGCTGGTCGCCTTTTGCTCGTCCGGCGCGGGCGCCACGGCGTCGATCGGCACGTCCTCGACCGCCTGCTTTTCCGCCGGCCTGCGCCAGTTGCGGATCAGGGCGGTTATGCGGTCGCCGATCTCGCCGGCGCTCATGAACACCGGCACGCGAGCCACCGGCGCGGTTGGCTCGAAGGAAAGGCCAAGCCCGGTGATCCTGCCTTTTTCGTCGACATCGCGCACGATCATCTCGATCGGGCCGATCACCACACGGTCGGCATATTCGGGGTGGCCGCCAAGCCGATCCGAAACCAGCGCGGCAACGGTGAGCTTCTGTTCTGCCTCGGTCAGGCCCGGCGCATAGGCCGCTTCCAACTCCGCCGCCGGACGGGCAGGATCGACGGCGAAGGCGCCGAAGAAATCGGCATCCTCGGGATCGACCACGGCGCGGCTGGCAAAAAGCTTGTCGAGCAGGCGCGGATAGCGATCCGGGACGAAGATATAGACCTGATCGCCGGCAGCCAGCCGACCCATGTCCTGGAAGCGCATCGAGCGGCCGTCGCGCAGCACCAGCGAGGGCCGAGCCCAGCGCGGGATGCGCTCGCCGCGCGCCACCGGGCTGCCAGGCGCGACGCGATAGGCGAGCAGCTCATGATGGGCCGAGCCCGGCAATTCGAGCTCCACCTTGTCGAGCGGCCCGAGACGCGCCGGCACGATCAGGCCGAGGCGCCGCGCCAGCGGACCGACCGTCCAGCCCTGCACCACCAGCGACACGAGCACGATGATGAAGGCGGCGTTGAAGATCAGGCGGCCATGCTCGAGGCCGCCGAGCAAAGGCGTGATGGCAAGCAGGATCGAGACCGCGCCGCGCAGGCCGACCCAGGAGACGAAGGCGACCTCGGGACGCGGCAGGTGGAACGGAATCAGGCAGAGCCAGACGGCAACCGGCCGCGCCACGAAGATCAGGAACAGGCCGAGCAGGATCGCCGGCACCAGGATGGCCGGGAATTGCGAGGGCGTGGCGAACAGGCCGAGGATCAGGAACATGATGATCTGCGCCAGCCACGACATGCCGTCCTGGAAGCGCTTCAGGATGGTGACGGCGCGGATGTCGGAATTGCCGGCGATCAGTCCGGCAATGTAGACGGCGAGGAAGCCCGAGCCGCCGATGGCGCCGGCTGCCGCGAACACCATCAGCGACAGCGTCAGCACGAAGATCGGCAGCAGGCCGTGGTCGAGGTTCAGCCGCTCGACAAGACGCACGATGCCAAAGCCGCCGAGCACGCCGACAACGGCGCCGAGCCCCATATTGACGAGGAAGCCGAGCAAAAGGTTGGTGGCCAGCGCATTGGCTTCCGGGTTGGCATGCGCGGCTATGATCTCGACCAGGGTGATGGTGAGGAAGATGGCGATCGGGTCGTTAGTGCCGGATTCCACTTCGAGCGTCGCGCGCACGCGCTCGCGCAGGTGGATCTCGCCGGCGCGCAGCAGGAAGAAGACCGCGGCCGCGTCGGTCGAGGCGACAGCGGCGCCAAGCAGCGAGGATTCCAGCCAGCTGAGTTTGAGAAAATAGGAGGCGGCGACGCTGAAGATGCCGGTGGTCAGGATGACGCCGATCGTGGCCAGCGACAGCGCCGGTCCGGCTGCTTGCCGCAGCGCGTTGAGCGGCGTGCCGAAACCGGAATCGAACAGGATGACGGCCAAAGCCAGTGAGCCGGCAAAATAAGCCAGCCGCGCATTGTCGAACTCGATGCCGAGGCCGTCGACGCCGGTGGCAAGTCCGATGCAGAGGAAGAGGAGCAGCAAGGGCGCGCCGAAGCGGAAGGCGATCAGGCTCGAGAACGCGGCGGCCACGACAAGCGCGGTGCCAACCAGCGTTACAAGATAGATCGCATGCTCCATCCGCCAATGCCCCTCAAATCCGCGTCCCTCCCGCTTTGCGGCAGAGTGGGGCGAAGACATGACGAGTGCAAGGCGAAGGCGTGTTATTTGGCTCGCCGGCCAATAAAAAACGCCCGGCAGAACCGGGCGTTTCGAACTACGGAATGCGCCTTGAATCAGGCGATGGTCTTGCCGAAGGCAACGGCGGTGTCGCCCATGCGGTTCGAGAAGCCCCATTCGTTGTCGTACCAGGACAGCACCGAAACGAAGTTGCCGTCCATGACCTTGGTCTGGTCGAGCGCCACGATCGAGGAATGCGGATCGTGGTTGAAGTCGATCGAGACGTTCGGGTGATGGGTGACCGAGAGCACGCCCTTGAGCTTGCCGTTGGAAGCGGCGATCAGCGCCTCGTTGATCTCCTGCGGCGTGGTCGAGCGCTTGGCGATGAACTTGAGGTCGACGACCGACACATTCGGGGTCGGCACGCGGATCGAGATGCCGTCGAGCTTGCCCTTGAGGTCGGGCAGCACTAGGCCAATCGCCTTGGCAGCACCCGTCGAGGTGGGGATCTGGGAGAGCGCCGCCGCGCGGGCGCGGTAGAGGTCCTTGTGCATGGTGTCGAGCGTCGGCTGATCGCCGGTGTAGGAGTGGATCGTCGTCATCATGCCCTTCTCGATGCCGACGGTCTCGTGCAGCACAGCCGCCAGCGGGGCAAGGCAGTTGGTGGTGCACGACGCGTTCGAGATGACGATGTGGTCCTTGGTCAGCTTGTCGTGGTTGATGCCGTAGACGACCGTCAGATCAGCACCTTCGGCCGGAGCCGAGACGATGACACGCTTGGCGCCGGCGGTCAGGTGCGCGGCGGCCTTGTCGCGAGCGGTGAAGATGCCGGTGCATTCGAGCGCGATGTCGATGCCGAGTTCCTTCCACGGCAACTGGGTCGGATCCTTGATCGCCGTGACCTTGAACTTCTCCTTGCCGACCGAGATCTGGTCGCCGTCGACCGCCACTTCGTGCGGGAAGCGGCCGTGCACGCTGTCATAGCGCAGCAGGTGTGCGTTGGTCTCGACCGGGCCGAGATCGTTGACGGCGACGACGTCGATGTCCTTGCGGCCGGATTCATGGATGGCGCGCAGGATGTTGCGGCCGATACGGCCAAATCCGTTGATGGCAACTCTGACGGTCATTGTTCTCTCCCTTGGGGACTGGAAAGCGGATGGGTCCGCAGCTTCATAACGGCGGACGGGTCAAGAATCCAGCCGGAGAAGGTCGAATTTAAATCGATTAGGTTGGTCCAGTCCGGCAAAACCGTTAATCGGCGTTGCCGGGCCTGGACCAATTCCTACTTGCCGTGCAGACGCGCTTCGACCGCCTTGGCCGCAGCATCGGCGGTGATGCCGAAATGCGGATAGAGCTGCTCGATCGTGCCCGAAGCGCCGAAGCCGTGCATGCCGACGAAGATGCCGTCGCTGCCGATCAGGTGGTCCCAGCCCTGGCGGATACCCGCTTCGATGGCGACCTTGATCTTGGCATTGCCGATGGTCTTCTTGCGGTAATCCTCGCTCTGCTGGTCGAACAGCTCGAAGCAGGGCACCGACACGACGCGCGTCGGGTGGCCGTGCTTTTCCAGCAGGTCACGCGCACCGAGCGCGATCTCGACCTCGGAGCCGGTGGCAAAGATCGTCACCGCGGCTTCGCCGCTTGCGGCGGCCAGCTCGTAGGCGCCCTGGCTGCTCAGGTTCGTGGATGAGTGTTCGGTGCGCACCGTCGGCAGGTTCTGGCGGGTCAGCGCCAGGGTCGAAGGCGTCTTTTCGGATTCGAGCGCGATCTGCCAGCATTCGGCGGTTTCGACCGCATCGGCCGGACGGAAGACATTGTGGTTCGGGATGGCGCGCAGCGCCGCCAGATGCTCGACCGGCTGGTGGGTCGGGCCGTCCTCGCCGAGGCCGATCGAGTCATGCGTCATGACGAAGATCGAGCGGATGCCCATCAGCGATGCCAGGCGCATGGACGGGCGGGCGTAGTCGGAGAAGCACAGGAAGGTGCCGCCATAGGCGATCAGGCCGCCATGCAGCGTCAGGCCATTGATGGCGGCGGCCATGCCGTGCTCGCGAATGCCGTAGTGGACATAGCGCTGGCCGTAGTCGTCGGGCGTGATGTTCTTGGTCTGGCTGGTCTTGGTGTTGTTGGAACCGGTGAGGTCGGCCGATCCGCCGATGGTTTCCGGCACCGCGCCGTTGATGACTTCGAGCGCCATTTCCGACGACTTGCGGGTGGCGACCTTCGGCTTGTCGGCCGAGAGCTTCTTCTTGTAGTCGGCGATGACGGCGTCGAAGTTGGAAGGCAGCTTGCCCGACAGGCGGCGTTCGAACTCGGCCTTCAGCTTCGGCTCGGCCTTGGCCAGACGGCCTTCCCAGTCATCGCGTGCCTTGGCGCCGCCTTTGCCGATGGCGCGCCAGGCGTCGAGGATGTCGGCGGGAATCTCGAAGGGCGGCGATTCCCAGTTGAAAAACTTGCGCGCGCCGGCGATCTCCTCCGGTCCGAGCGCCGAGCCGTGTGCCTTGTTGGTGCCCGCTTTCGTCGGAGCACCGAAGCCGATGGTGGTCTTGCAGGCGATCATCGTCGGCTTGTCGGAATGGCGCGCCGCCTCGATGGCGTAGGCGATGGCTTCGGGATCGGTGCCGTCGATGTGGCTGGCGTTCCAGCCGCAGGCCTGGAAGCGGGCGACCTGGTCGGTGTTGTCGGCAAGCGAGACCGGGCCGTCGATCGAGATGTTGTTGTTGTCCCAGAATACGATCAGCTTGTTGAGCTTCAGATGCCCGGCCAGCGCGATGGCTTCGTGGGAAACGCCTTCCATCAGGCAGCCGTCGCCGGCCAGAACATAGGTGTAATGGTTGACGAGGTCGTTGCCGAAGGCGGCGTTCATGATGCGCTCGCCGAGCGCGAAGCCGACCGAATTGGCAAGGCCCTGGCCGAGCGGGCCGGTGGTGGTCTCGATGCCGGCGGCATGGCCGTATTCGGGATGGCCGGCGGTCTTGGAACCGAGCTGGCGGAAATTCTTGATCTGGTCGATCGTCATGTCCTCATAGCCGGTGAGGTAGAGGAGCGAATAGAGCAGCATCGAGCCGTGGCCGGCCGACAGGATGAAGCGGTCGCGGTCGGCCCAGTGCGGCGCCTTGGCGTCGAATTTCAGGAAGCGGCTGAACAGCACGGTGGCGATGTCGGCGCAGCCCATCGGCAGGCCGGGGTGACCGGAATTCGCCTTCTCGACGGCGTCCATGGCAAGAAAACGGATCGCATTGGCCATCCGGTCATGTTGTTCACGCGAGGTCATGCTTCCTCCGGGGAATTAAGTTGAGGGCCTTGGGAGAACCCTAGGGAAAGGGCTTGGCGACACATAGCAGGCACGGCCCTTTAGTCAACAAATGGGCGCGGTTTTTGCCGGGCTTGTGATGCCGTCGGGCGCCTTACATTAGCGATAGCGGGGGACAGTCGCGAGAGCTTTGTTGACGCGCCCTTCACCCGGTGCCTAATCTTTCCGAGGTAACGCGTTCTGAACGCGCGCGATTCGGTGATGGGCAGGGCATAGGACGAAGGCCATGACCGCGGATACGACCCTCAGGGAAGTCATCGCCAGGCTTGGCAAGGCCATGGAAGGGCTGGAAAACGCCGTGGCGGCGAAGCTTGAGCACGAGCGCGATTATTCGGAAGCCGAGGCCGAGGTGCAGCGCATGAACGCCGACCGTTCGCGACTGGCGCAGGAGCTCGACAATTCCGAGGCGCGCGCCGAGCGTCTCGAAGACGCCAACAAGGAAGTGTCGCGACGGCTGGTGACCGCGATGGAAACCATCCGGGCGGTGCTGGACAGGTAAGGCAATGGCACAGGTCACGGTTTCCATTGACGGCAAGCAGTATCGCATGGCCTGCGACGAGGGCCAGGAAGAGCATCTGATCGACCTCGCCGAGCGCTTCGACCGCTATGTCTCGCATCTGAAGGATTCCTTCGGCGAGATCGGCGACCAGAGGCTCACCGTCATGGCCGGCATCATGGTGATGGACGAGCTCTCGGAGCTCGCCAAGCGCGTCAAGGGCATGGAGAGCGAAGTGCTGACGCTGCGCAAGACGCGCGACGAGGCGCTGACCAAGGCCGACAAGAGCGACAGCGTGCTCACAACCGCGCTCGGCGCGCTGGCGCAGCGCATGGAAGATCTCACGGCGACGCTGGCGATAAAGAAAGCCTGAGCGGCTCTACCCGGTCGCGAAAGCAGAAAATCCTGCCGCGGATTGCCGGTGGTCACGAAAAAAATTCGTCCTGCGGCGGCCCCAGCCGCGGCTCTCGGCGTTTGACCGAAACCACGATAGTGCTAGCTTAGCAGCCACGCCGGCCAATGCCGGCCATCGTTTCACAAAAAGGGTAGGGACAGGGTCATGAGTCTCCGTATCAACGATGTCGCGCCGGATTTCACGGCCGAAACCACACAGGGCACTATCAAGTTCCACGACTGGATCGGCGACGGCTGGGCGGTGCTGTTCAGCCACCCGAAGAATTTCACGCCGGTCTGCACTACCGAGCTCGGCACCATGGCCGGTCTCGAAGGCGAGTTCAAAAAGCGCAACGTCAAGATCATCGGCATCTCGGTCGATCCGGTATCGAGCCACGACAAGTGGCAGGCCGACATCAAGACCGCCACCGGCCATACGGTGAACTATCCGCTGATCGGCGACCGCGACCTCCATGTCGCGAAGCTCTATGAAATGCTGCCGGCGGGTGCCGGCGAGAGCTCGGATGGCCGCACGCCGGCCGACAACGCCACCGTGCGCTCGGTGTACGTCATCGGCCCGGACAAGAAGATCAAGCTGGTGCTGACCTATCCGATGACGACGGGCCGCAACTTCGACGAGATCCTGCGCGTCATCGATTCCATCCAGCTGACCGCCAAGCACCAGGTGGCGACACCGGCGAACTGGAAGCAGGGCGACGACGTCATCATCACCGCCGCCGTCTCCAACGAGGATGCGGTCAAGCGCTTCGGCGCCTATGAAACGGTGCTGCCTTATCTCAGGAAGACCAAGCAGCCCGCGGCGTGAGCTTTCCTTCTCCCCGTTCCACGGGGAGAAGGTGCCCGAAGGACGGATGAGGGGCGGCGCGGCGTTTCGGATCGCGCCAAATCCTCAGACTCAACAGCGCTAGAAACGATAATCACGCAGCCTCAGTGCTGCCCCTCATTGCCCTGCCGGTGTCCAGCCGATAGATGGGTAACACTTTGAACCGGATACATAGGTAACAGTTTTCCCCCTTATGATGGGTTCGCCG
>NZ_JBVVQH010000031.1:0-68217 GCF_055811115.1 Mesorhizobium sp. WSM4832
GCCGACTGGCCCGACTGGCAGAATGAGAAGTCTTATCGCTATACGCGACAACTGACGCGACGCGGCTGGGCCTGGGAGTTTCTGCGGCGCAATCCGGCATTCCAGCGTGACTTGAGGCACGCGCTTGAGCACGCAGAATTTGCAGAAAGGCGCCTCAACGTAGAAGTGGTGAGATCGTCGCTCGATCTCACGCAGTGGGGGCTCCTGTTTCGCAACCTCGTTGAGGCGCGATGCGGCTGTTTTCTGGTGCTCCCGCCAATGCCCTCATGTCCTGCCGGTCTTTGCGGAAAAGGCATTGTTGCCCGGAACGCTTTCGTTTGATCTCGCTGCATTGCCATGTCGGGCGGCAATCGTAATCACAGCGGACGGTCGCCAGCACGTAATGCTGCGAAATGCTCACCGGGACCCGGCTCGAGCCGGTCGATTCAGACGGCTGCCACTCGCATAGAAAACCCACTCGGCCGCTCCCTGAAGCAAAACGCGATCGCCTTCTCCAGCCAAAAAGCGGAGAACCATGACAGCTGAAAAACAATTTCCAACGCACGCCCGCGCGGTCGTCATCGGCGGCGGCGTTGTCGGATGTTCCATCCTTTTCCACCTCGCAAAATTCGGCTGGAAAGACAGTGTGCTCCTTGAGCGAGACGAGCTTACTAGCGGGTCAAGTTGGCACGCGGCCGGTCAGATCCATACCATCAGCTCAGATCCGAACATCAGCCGCCTGCAAGGCTACACAATCAATCTTTACAAAGATATCGAGGAGACTTCCGGCCACTCGGTCGGACTTCATAACACGGGCGGGTTCTATCTCGCATCGAACAAGACCTGGTACGAATACCTGAAACGCGAGCGGTCGAAGGCCCGGTACATGGGGCTCGACCAGGAATTCATCAGCGTTAAAGAAGCGGCCGAGCGGCACCCGCTCATCGATCCGAGCCACTATCTCGCGGCGCTGTGGGACCCGCTCGACGGTGATGTCGATCCCTCGGGGGTCTGCTATGCTTACACGAAGTCTGCTCGCGTGCACGGCGCGCTGTATTACACCCACACCCCTGCTATTGAAACTCGCCAACGGAAGGACGGTACCTGGGATGTGGTCACTCCCAAGGGAACCATCAATGTAGAGCACGTGGTGAATGCCGCCGGGCTCTGGGCGCGAGAGGCTGGGAAGATGGCTGGCGTAACCATGCCGGTTCAGCCTATGGAGCACCACTACCTGATTACGGAGGATATCCCCCAAATCGTGGAAAGAATGGCTTCCGGCAAGCGCCTTCCGGCGGGCATCGACTATGAGGCTAACATCTACTTCCGCCAAGAGCGTAACGGCATGCTGCTGGGCACGTACGAGCCGAAGTCCACGCCTTGGAAGGTGTCAGGTACCCCGATGGACTTCGGCCACGAACTGCTTCTATCCGATCTCGCGCGGATCGCGGACCGGCTCGAACTCGCGTTCGAACGCATTCCGGCCCTTGGCCAGGTGGGCATCAAGACCGTTGTAAACGGGCCTTTTACGTTCGGCCCCGACGGGAACCCGATGATCGGTCCTGTCCCCGGCCTGCAAAACTACTGGGCAGCTGTCGGTGTTATGGCCGGCTTCTGCCAAGGTGGTGGTGTCGGCCGATCGATTGCGGAATGGATGATCGAAGGCGAACCATCCATTGACGTCTGGACGATGGATATCTCCCGGTTCGGTAACTTCGCTACGGCGGACTGGGGCACGGTCAAGTCCTCCGAGAACTATGAACGTCGATTCGTGATGACGTTTCCCAATGAGACACTGCCGAAGGGCCGGAGGCAGAAGACGACAGCCCTTTACGATCGCCTGGTTGCGAAAGGCGCTGTCATGGGGGTCAGTTTCGGGCTGGAGCACGCTCTTTGGTTCGCCGACGGGCCAGAGGACGCGCACGAAGAGCCGACTTTCAAGCGCAACCGGAGCCATGACTACGTTGCTCGGGAAATCGAGAGCGTTCGCACGAACGTGGGCGCCATCGAGATCGCCAACTATTCGAAGCACGAATTTGCCGGACCGGGAGCGAGAGCGTTCCTCGATTACGTCCTCGCCGGAAAGCTTCCCAAGCCTGGTCGGATCGCGTTGACCCCAATGTTGAGACCTCACCGTTGCCTGCCTCTCGGAAGACCGCTTCATGCTGTTCGGATCTGGTGCGGCACAGGAAATGCACCGGCGATGGTTCGAGCGGCATCTGCCGACCGAGGGGGTAACTTATACCAACCGTTCCGAGAAAACTCCTCTCGCGGATTACGCGAGAGGACGTGTCTCACAACGCGTTCAAGTTCCGCGATATCCGGGAATGCGTCGTGGGTGACGTTCCGGTAATCCTCTCGCGCCTGTCGTTCTCGGGTGAACTAGGCTTTGAAATCTATTGCCGTCCGCAGTTCCTCATCCGCTTGTTTGAGGCGGTTGAACACGCAGGTGGCGATCTCGGGTTGCGTTTTTACGGAAGCCGCGCCCTCATGTCGATGCGCCTCGAGAAGAACTGGGGCGTTTGGACAATGGACTTCCGCCCGGATTTCGACGCAAGTGAGAGCGGATTGGCCGCTTTCATCGACTGGAACAAGGACTTTGTCGGCAAGGAAGCCGCCGCGAAGGCGCGCGACGCAGGGCCGGCCCGGAAGCTTGTCGGTCTGACGATCAATGTCGACGACCGTGATGTCGTTGGAGACGAGGCCCTGCTCAAGGATGGGGCGGCGGTTGGTTACATCGCCTCTGGAGGCTATGGGCATCGCGTCAAGAAGTCTCTGGCGGTGGGCTACGTTCCTGTCGAGTTCGCTAGCGACGGCACTGTGCTAGATGTCGAGATCGAACGCAAAAATGTATCCGGCGGTGGTGATAACCCAACCTCTTTACGATGCCAACGGTGCTTTGATGCGATCGTAGTTCGGCGACCCCGAGTACATTCGTGTTGGTAGAAGCTTCGATAAAAATTCTCAACGAAACCGAATTCTTGGTATCGAACCTGGTCTACAGGGGACTACATGGCCCGATGCTCCTGCCGCCCGATTATCCGTACCTGCCCCGGCTGAAGAAGGCATAATCCTGTAGGCCGGCTGCGTAGCGCCGCCGGGCCTATTTCGCCGCACATCCATAGACTCCGGAGATACTGATGTCCCTCGACGCGTCGACCATGCGCAAAGTGCGCGAGAGCGAATTGTGCTGGATTCCGTTGTCAGAGGGCACACGGTTGGCCGCACGCATCTTCATGCCCGAGGACGCCGAGTGTAATCCGGTGCCGGCAATCCTCCAATATATCCCCTATCGGCGGCGTGACGCTACGCGCGCGCGATAATCTCACCCACCCTTACTTTGCTGCGCATGGTTATGCCAGCATTCGGCTGGATATCCGCGGGACCGGCGATTCTGATGGCGTGGTCCTCGATGAGTATCTGAAGCAGGAGCAGGACGATGCCGTCGAGGTGATCGCCTGGATCGCGAAGCAACCCTGGTGCAACGGCGCAGTCGGCATGATGGGGATCTCATGGGGTGGTTTCAACTCGCTGCAGGTGGCGGCGCGCCGCCCGCCGGCGCTGAAGGCGATCATAACCGTCTGCTCTACCGATGATCGCTATGCCGACGACATGCACTACATGGGCGGCTGCGTCATCACGGACATCTTGGCTTGGGGGACTAGTTACTTCGGCTGGATGTCGCGCGCGCCGGACCCGCTGGTGGTGGGTGAGGATCGCGGGCCGACATGTGGATGGAGCGGCTCGATGCCATGACCCCGGTGTTCGCCACTTGGCTCGAGCATCAGCGGCGTGACGAGTACTGGAGACATGGCTCGGTCTGTGAGGACTTCTCCGCTATCGAGGCCGCAGTCTTCGCCGTTGGCGGGTGGGCTGACGGCTATTCCAACGCCATCTTCCGTTTGCTGGCGTTTGAAGGGGCCGCGGCTCGGTCTCGTCGGTCCATGGGGCCACAAATATCCTCACACCGGAGTTCCCGGCCCGCGATTGGGTTTTTGCAGGAAGCGCTGCGCTGGTGGGATCATTGGCTGAAGGGCACCAAAACCGGCATCATGGACGAGCCGATGCTCCGAGCCTATGTGCAGGACAGCGTTCCCCCGGAATCGCACTACGATGTGCGTCCGGGCCACTGGATCGGAGAGCCGTCGTGGCCCAGCGAGAATATTCAAAGCAAGACGTTATGGCTAGCGCCGCATGCCCTCGGTGAAACACCAGACGATCAGACGACGCAGGTGGTGAATTCACCCGAGAACACGGGGATGCACGGGGGCGAATGGTGCCCGTACGGCATGGGCGGGTTGTCACCCGAGTTGCCCCTGGACCAGCGCGAGGAAGATGGCAAGTCGCTCGTGTTCGACACAGGACCACTGACAAAGCCTGTGGAGATTCTAGGTGCACCAATTGCCGTGCTGGAGATATCGGCCGACCAGCCGAACGGCCTCGTCGCTGTGCGGCCTGAACGATGTCGCGCCGGATGGAACCTCCACCCGCGTGACATATGGTGTGCTCAATCTAACGCACCGGGAGAGTCATGAGACGCCAAAGCCGCTTGAGCCGGGGACACGGTATCGAGTCAGGGTCCAGCTCAATGAAATTGGCCACATGTTTCCGCCGGGGCACCGGATCCGGCTGGCCTTGTCTACGGCATATTGGCCGATTGTCTGGCCCTCCCCGCGGTCTGTCACGCTGACCGTCTTCACGGGCGCCAGCAACCTTGTGTTGCCAACCCGGAGCGGGCGCGCCGAGGATGTTGAGATTAGGTTTGCAGAACCCGCGACGGCGCCGCAGACGAAGCATACATTGGTGCGGCAGGGAAAGGTCGAGCGTACTGTCGGGCATGACATCGTTACAGGTGAGACAGTTCACACGGTGATCCGCGACGACGGGAATTGGATGATCGACGCCATCGGCGTGGAGATGGCGTCTAGGAAGGAGGTCCGTTACCGAATCCGGCCGAACGAACCGACAAGCGCCCGCATGGAAGTTTGCGAAACTACGACCTTGCCCATCCTGGATGGCGGACTCGAGTGGAGGTCGAAACTGCGCTTTCCTCGACTCCGGATCATTTTCTCTTCGAGGCCGACCTGCGCGCCTATGACGATGACAGGCGCATATTCTCCCGGTCCTGGAACCGGCAGATTGCGCGCGATCTTGTCTAGTAGGTAACGGCCTCTGGCGCCGCAGCCGGACTTTCGGTAGAGGCGGTCGTTCCTCACAACCGATGGTGTGAACCGCGTCTCGGCAGACGACTTTTCCAAAGTCTGCTCCGCGCTTTGCGTAGACGGCAAAGCCAGATGCGTTGCCTCAACTGTGTGGCGCCGGCGACGGAGTTATTCCCAAACTCATCTTCGCAAGCTGGCGATGGATTCGAAATTTAGAGGAGACAATTTATATGAACGGCAGAAATATTGTGCAGGCGTTTGTGACATCGGAGTTTCGAGCTCGCCTAGACAAAGTGCGTGCTGCGATGTCTAATGCTGAGATGGACGCGCTGATGGTCATCTCGCAGGCCAATCAGTGCTATCTCCTAGGTTATGACTCCTTTTCAGGTTTCGAGTCGCAGACTGTACTCGTGACGTTGAATGACGATCCGTATTTTATTCTGCGCAAGATGGATGCCGACGCTGCGACCGAAGCCGGATGTTGGCTTCCTCAGGACCGTGTTGTTGGATATGCTGAAAGTTACGTGAGCGGCACCGGTAAGCAAAGTGCGTGGGAATTCATCGCGCAGTTCGTCAAGACGAAGGTGAGTGCATCCGCACGCATCGGCGTGGAAGTGTCACAACTGAGCGCGTTGGACTACCCCAAGCTTGTCACCGCGTTGGAAGGCCAGGGGCCGCTGGATGCCAGCGGGCTGGTAACGTCGTGCAGACTGGTCAAGTCTGAGCGCGAACTCCTTTATCTGACTGAGGCCGCGCTGATAGCGGACCAGGCGCTTCTTGCTGGCATCGCCAGAATTTCCGTCGGCGCACGGCATTGCGAAGCAGCCGCTGCGATTATGTCGGCGGTTTGCACCGGGACCGACGGCATTCCCGGCGGCCCGCTGCCTTATCCACCGGTCATTCGTGGTGGCAAGCTCGAGATTGCGCCACACCAGACTTTTGTTGATGCCATCTTCGCCGCAGGTAACCAATACTATCTCGAGTGTGCCGCCAGCCGGCACCGGTACGTGGCTGCAGTGGCGAGAACTGTTCACGTCGGCCAGGCCACACCATGCCGGAAGAACCAACATGAGCGTGCCATGGCTGGTTTCCATGCCGCCGTAGACGCGATGCGACCCGGCGCGACCTGCGCCGATGTCGCGCGCGCGTTTCAAGCGGCTACCCGACCGTACGGCCGCAACCGAGATGCGCGCATAGGCTACTCTGTTGGCATTGACTGGGTCGTCTAATCGCGATCGTTGAGTCAAGCACCTTTATAGTTTCTGAGACGCGTATGCCGGGTGCAGGGTCGTCTTCGCGGTCGACATCGGTCGCCGCATGATGGAGCTTCGCGGGAGGAGCCTTCAAATGTGGACGACGCACTCTGCTGAGCCAGCGGTGCGCCCCATCAAGCGGAATGGCTCTGCCCACGTCCCGGCAGGGACGTCTCAGCGCGCTCGGGGACCGAACGCTATGCCTAGGCTATCACGCTGTGGCGCCGGCGGTCCGATCGAAGAACTCACCGGCCTTCAGCATCGCGTGCATCGTCACGGCCAGTTTGCGGGCTAACAACAGCAGCTCGTTTGAAGCCGATCCGCTCGCGGAGTTTGAGGCCCCATGTCCGCAGGGCGCTGTCGGCCGAGCTGCGGGTCAGGATCACCGTGGCGGCTTCGTAGAGAAGCCCTCGCAAATGACGATCGCCGCGCCGGGATATGTGGCCATCATAATCGACCTCTCCTGATTGGTAGCGGCGGGTCGTCAGACCAAGCCAGGCGCCAACAGAGCGGGACTTCTTGAAGTTGTTGGGATCTTCAATGGCGGTGACGAAAGAGGTCGCGGTGATCGTGCCGACGCCAGGGATCGACATGAGGAGCTGACACGCTTGGTTTTGGCGCGCAGCAGCGACAAGCTGGCGTCCGAGCTCGGTGGCACGGATGCGCATGCTGCGCCAGGCTTCCAGCATCGGCAGCACGATAGGGGCGAGCCCGTCCTGATCGACAAGAAGACTCCGGACATTCTTTTCGAATGTGCTTCCCTTGCCCGCGGGAACGAGCAATCCAAATGTCTTCATGAGCCCCCGGATCTGGTTTGAAAGCTCGGTGGTGATCCTGACCAGCCGGGTGCGTGCCGCCACCAGGGTGCGGGTCAGCATGCTGTCGAACCCTTTCACCCGCACCTCACGAAAGAACCCTACTTCTGCAAGATGGGCCAAACCGTCGGCATCGTTCGCGTCAGTCTTATTCGCGGCCATGTCCAGCGCTGCTTTGGCATGGCGAGCATCGATGCAGATCGCTGGCACCCTTTCCGAGCGTAGCGCGTGATAGAACCAGACGGAAAGGGGCCCAGTCTCGAACACCACGCGTTTGGCGGCTGGCGCCCGCTTACGGATAAGCTCGGCAATGATCTTTGGATCAGAGGCGCACTTCCCGCGCCAGACGCGCTTGCCTTCACGTCGGATCGACACCGCTGTCTCTCTCCATCAGATGCTTGGGCCCGGCGTCAGGTCGTGAGCCCGTATTTCCATCTTATCGGGGAACAGCCACCTTCCAAGGATATGATTGGTTCTCTGGGCGACTCGCTCCCGCGATTACCCCATGTGGACGGTCCAAGCTTGGGGACCAATAACGATACAGAGATCCTGGCTAATATGACCTTTGTCATTAACATCCTGTACGAGCCCGGCGAAAATTACGCGTTTAACGAGACGGTTCGGATCACCGAAGTTGGCGCGGAATTGATGAGCAAAGTTCCGCGCATCCTTTTCGAGCGTCCCGCATAAAACGTGGAGCACCGACAAATTTGCCCCCTCCGGTTTTATTGCAACGGCGGAACGGGGGCGCAGACAGCCTGATGGGAGGTCAACATGGATATCGAACTGTTCGGCCAGGGAGTCGATGTTCTTGCCTCCGGCGATCGCGCGGAGCGATCCCCAGAGCGTTACTTCGACGATCAGCCTTCCCGTTCCGCCTCGAACGCCGCCAGGATGAGCGGCGGCGACATCGGAATATGCGTCATGCGCACGCCGACCGCGTTCGACACCGCGTTGGCGATCGCCGCCAGCGGCGGCACGATCGAGGTTTCGCCCACGCCGCGCACGCCATAGGGGTGGTTGGGGTTAGGGATTTCCAGGATCTGCGTGTCGATCATCGGCAGGTCGGAGCATACCGGGATGCGGTAGTCGAGGAAGCCGGCGTTCTGCAGCCGCCCGTCCTTGCCGCAGATATACTCCTCGTTGAGCGCCCAGCCGATGCCTTGCGCAGCACCCCCCTGGTACTGGCCCTCGACATAGGTCGGGTGCACCGCCTTGCCGGCGTCCTGCACCACCGTGTAGCGGATCACCCTGGTCGAGCCGGTCTCGGGGTCGACCTCGACATCGCAGATATGGGTGGCGAAGGAGACGCCGGCGCCGTCGGCGACGAGCTCGCTATGGCCGGCGATCGGCCCGCCGGTCTTGCCGGAGGCAGCCGCGATGTCCTTCAGCGACAGCGGCGACAGGTTCCCGTATTTCTCGCCCCTGGCGATCGCATGGCCCTTTTCCCAGACCACGTCGTCGACCGGGATATCCCAGGTCTGCGCCGCGCGCTCACGCAGGATCAGAATAGCGTTGCGCGCGGCCGAGATCGTCGCCATCGAGGAGGAGAAGGTGCCGCGGCTGCCGTCGGTCATGTCGTTGTAACCGAGGGAAGACGTGTCGGCGACGATCGCCTTGACCTGGGAATAGTCGATGCCGAGCTCCTCCGCCGCCACCAGCGACAGCGAGGCGCGGGAGCCGCCCACATCCACCGTGCCGACGGCCAGAGACACCGAGCCGTCCATGCCGATGTTGAGGTCGGTGCAGGTCTGGCCGCCGAAATTGAACCAGAAGCCGCAAGCCATGCCGCGCCCCTGGTTCGCTTTCAGCGGCGCCTTCATGTGCGGATGGTGCTTCACCGCCTCCAGCGTCGGCCCGATGCCGATCGGGCCGTAGACCGGGCCGTAGGAGGCGCGCGTGCCTTCCTGCGCGGCGTTCTTGATGCGGAAGTCCACCGCGTCCATGCCGAGCTCCTTGGCGAGCTCGTCGACTACGCTTTCCACCGCGAAGGCCGCCATAGGCGCCGACGGCGCGCGATAGGCCGCCGTCTTCGGCCGGTTGACCAGCACTTCGTAGCCGACGGTCTTGACGTTTTCGAGCTTGTAGCAGGCGAACGCCGTCATCGCGCCGATCTCGGCCCAGGAGCCGGCATAGGGGCCGCAGCTATAGCGCAGCGTCGCTTCCGCGGCGGTGATCGTGCCGTCCTTGCGGGCGCCGATCTTGACGTCGATCGAGGTGGCGCTGGTCGGGCCCGAAGCGCGGAAAACCTCGTCGCGGGTCATGACGAGCTTCACCGGACGCCCGGCTTTTCGCGATAGCGCCAGCGCCACCGGCTCGGCCCAGACATGGGTCTTGCCGCCAAAACCGCCGCCGATCTCGGAGGAGGTGACGCGCAGCTTCGAGGCTTCCATGCCGAGCAGCTGGGCGCAATGCTGGCGGTAGACGAAATGGCCTTGCGTGCAGACCCACAGGTCCGCCGTGCCGTCCGCGTTGACGCTCGCCACGCAGGCATGCGGCTCGATATAGCCCTGATGCGTCTGCTCGGTCTTGAACGAGCGCTCGACGATCATGTCGGCCTGGGCGAAGCCCGAATGGACATCGCCATGGCCGAACTGCGTGCGCTTGGTGATGTTGGAGGGCTTTGCCGGCTTTTCCTCCAACCCCTCGGTATAGATCGTGTCGTCGATCAGCGGCGCGTGGTGCTGCGCCGCCTCGTCGACATCGGTGACATGCGGCAGCACCTCATAATCGACCTCGATCAGCTTCAGCGCCTGCCTGGCGGTGCGAGCGTCGATCGCGGCGACCGCGGCCACCGCATGGCCGTCATAGAGCGCCTTCTTGCGCGCCATCGAATTGTCGAGGATGTCGTACATCGCTGTATCGCCATCTGTGAGGTCGGGCAGGTCCTTCGCCGTGATCACCGCCTTCACGCCGGCGAGCTTTTCCGCCTTCGAGGTGTCGATCTTCTTGATCACCGCATGGGCGTGCGGGCTGCGCAGCACGCGGCCGACCAGCTGGCCGGCCATGTTGAAGTCGGCGCCGTAGCGGGCGCGGCCCGTCACCTTGTCGACACCGTCGGGGCGGATGGGGCGCGTGCCGACGGAAGAGAACTTGCGTCCCGAAAAGCGCGGATCGAAATTCATCTCAGGCTCCCTTCATCACTTCTGCCGCGTCCTGGACGGCGCGTACGATCTTGTCATAACCGGTGCAGCGGCAAAGGTCCCGGCGAGACCAAAGCGGATTTCCTCCGCGGTCGGCGAGGGGTTCTTGGCCAAAAGGTCTTTGGCCGCGATCAGGAAACCGGGCGTGCAAATGCCGCATTGCGGGGCGGCATGCTCCAAGAACTTCTGCTGCAGCGGATGCAGCTGGTCGCCATGTGCCATGCCCTCGATGGTCTCGACCTTGCGCCCTTCCGCCTCCGCGCCCAGCACCAGGCAGGAGCAGACCAGCCTTCCGTCGACGATGACGCTGCAGGCGCCGCTTGGAGCCGATCAGCTTGGCCGCTTCGACGACGCCGGGCCATGCCTTCTTCAGCGCGGCGTTCTCGCCCAGCACGGCGCAAGGCACCGCGGCGCCGATACGGAAACCGTCAGCGGTTTCTGTGATGTCGCTCAGGCCCCCGATCGACTTGATGTCGATGATCAGATCGGGCTCGACAAAGCCGCCCTTCATCCTCACCAGAAGGTCGCTGCCTCCGGCCAGAATAGCCGCCGTACCCGCCGATCCGGCCAATTGGCCAACGGCATCTTCATTTGAAAGCGGACGTATGTAGCGCATCGTCTCCCCTTGGCTATTCGCAAATCTCAGCGACTTAGACATGCGTCGTTTTGACCGTGGACCCGAATAGGCAAACTGGACAGAGCAACGTCCGCCCAATTTAGCTGTATAAAATGAGAAATGTTTCGGGCCAGCAACCACCAGGGTGTCCCAACCTTTCGCAATTTTAGATGGACATAAGCGGCCTATCTAGCGAGAAACGCGTCGTGGAAATCTTTCGCCACAGCGCGGCCGCCGTCCAAGACAAAACCAGGATCCGATCCGTAGGTGAACAAACTGAGGCCCAGCTCTCGGTACTTCAATAGATAATCTATGGACGCCACATCGATACCGGATGCTATGCCGTACTTGTCCGCAGCAGTGGCGACTGCCCGACAGGCATCGAGCAACTCAGGCGTGAGCCTTCCCGGCTCCATGCCCAAAGAAAGGGCAAGGTCTGCCGGGCCGATAAAGAGCGCGTCAACCCCAGGTGTTGAGGCTATGTCGTCCAGATTGTTAAGAGCCTCTCGTGATTCAATCTGTAGTACCACGGCCAAGCTAGAGTTCGCCTCCTTGCGATACTCCGCGTCATTTTGGTAATAGTTCGATGCTCTCCACGCTCCAGATCCCCGCTTTCCCGCAGGCGGATATTTTGCGGACGACACAGCTTCGATGGCTTCAGCACCCGAGTTTACTATTGGCACCATGATGCCGTTCGCACCATGATCTAGCGCGGCCTTGATGAGCTCAATCCTGTTCCAGGCGACTCTGTAGAGTACAGGCATGCCGTACCGTTCAGTTGCTGGAAGAATACCTAAAAGTGCATTGGGTGGAATGGGTGCATGCTCGCCATCGACCACAAGAAAATCTAGATTTGTCTGCGCCAAATTCTCCGCGACCATCACATGTGGTATCTGCATCCAGGCCCCAATTTGCGGGTTTCCCGACCTGATCGTTTCAGCGAACGAATGTTTTGCCATTTCACGAACCTTTGTGCACCCAAGTGAGTTGTTCTCGCGGGGACGATGGCAGGTTTCTCGGTTTGTCAACATATACAGTTTGTCCAGAAGTTGGCTATCACACCAATGCGATGTTCGCTGTTAATACAGGTCGCCCGGCGGAGGGCCGCATAGCCCAATACTGTAGCGCCAGAGCGTCGGTCTCGGTTCATGAAGGCCACGGCACGAGGCGTGTCGGCGCGGCAAGCCCCATTGAAGCGGAAGTAGAGCCAGACAGCACGCCGCTACGATTCGATCGGATAGCGGTGGTTCTTGTAGGTCGGTGCACTCAGCATAAGCGCCCTGCTACCTCAATTTCCTTACCGCTCAATCAATGTGACAGCACCGTGTGATGGCCAACTTAGGGGCAAACTGTATATTTCAATGAGCTGACAAAGCTGCCATCGTCCTCACAAGCACACTCACTTGCGTGCGCTTCATGCTTCCGAATGAGAACACGAATGGAGGAAAAGATGAATTCCGGGCTAGTCAAGAGCAGTCGGAAAAAACTCACAATTGTGGACACCGATGTCCACCACTGCTACCGGGCAAAATCGGAACTGTTTCCTTATCTCAGCAAGTTCAATGCTGAGCGTTTTGCGGAGTGGGGCTTCGGTGGCATTGAAATGGACCCCCATGCCTCTAGCGGAGGATATCACGGAACGCGGGTAGATTTTGAAACGGAAGAGAATGGAGAAATATTAGGTAGTAATGGTGACGCACAGAGTTGCGGTAAGCTGTTGCTAGACGCACATGGTATCGATTTGGGGGTTCTTACTGGCGGTCCTGCGCAAACGGCGAGCGCGCTCGCCGACGTGGACTATGGGAGTGCTCTGTGCCGCGCGTTTAACGACTACTCAATGGAGCATTGGATCGCCAAGGATCCGAGGTTTAGACTTAATCTCGCAATCAACTCGCAGGACCCCTTAGGGGCAGCGGCTGAAATCGATAGGCTCGGCTCACATCCTTCTGTTTGTGGAGTCATGCTCAGTTGTGGCGCACCTAGGCCCTTTGGCCAGCGCTTTTATCATCCGATATACGAAGCATGCGCCCGGTACGGGTTAGCGGTGACGATGCATTTCGGTTCAGAAGGAGCGGGCATCAATCCGCCGCCCTCGCCGGCCGGATGGCCTAGCTACTACATTGAAATGCGTCTGCTGCGTCCGCCATCTTATGCCGTGCACCTAGCAAGCTTTATTTTTGAAGGTGTGTTCGAAAAGTTCCCGACCTTGAAAGTCGGCATGGTGGAAAGCGGATTTGCCTGGGTGGCGCCCCTGATGTGGAAGATGGATCTCGACTGGAAGGGGCTTCGTCGGCTAACCCCATGGGTAAAAAGGCTGCCAAGTGAGTACTTGGTGGACCATGTTCGTTTTGGGACCCAACCATTGGATGAGCCCGCCGATCCGGAAGCGATGAAGCACATCATCAACTGGATTCATGGTTCACGAACACTAATGTTTGCGAGCGACTTCCCGCATTGGGATTCGGATGATCCGATGATGACGTTGTCCGACCAGCCAGAGGATCTGCGCCGACGCATCTTCGCAGAGAATGCCATCGATACATACAAACTGTCGCTACCAGCAATCTCTCAAGCCGCGTAGGGAGAGGTACCGGTGCCTAAGAAATATGAAGTTTGTTACGCAGACGAAATTCCGGTTGGCGGACGACGGATTGTCAATATAGCAGGCCGGAGTGTCGGGATCTTCAACGTCAACAACGAATACTATGCCGTTCGCAACAGTTGCCCGCATAGAGGCGCGCCCCTGTGTAGAGGAATTATTGACGGAATGGTCAACGGCGTAACGCCAGGGCAGTTCGAGTACGAGCAAGAAGGCGAGATAATTCGATGTCCGTGGCATGGCTGGGAGTTTGCGATCAAAACGGGCCAGTCCGTGTTCAATCCACATAAGATTTACGTGCGCGGCTATCCCGTGAGTGTGGAGGTTAAGGCATCAACCTGCGCCGAGGCCGGCGCGGGTAGCATGGAGGAGGATCCATCGGTCGACACCTACCGTGTGTCGGTCGAGGAAACCAACGGTAACCGTCGACCTACTCTCTACATACACCTCTAAGTTAGAATATCAGGCCTGGACGAGCGCAGGTGGGAACGGCCCGACCTCCGGCGGAGGAGCGAAGCGATTTCGCTATTCTGCATCTTATTCGAGGTGGAAAATGCACGGTCACGATCGAAAGGAGCCAATCCAGATGGACGGGATCGCTTCGGACGTTCGATGGTTGGTGATTGGCCGCCTTCAATGATCGTACGACAGCGGCAAACAGCTACTTCGTGCGGGTAACAGAGAATAAACCAACAACGCATGTAGGCATGTAGAAAGGGGAACTACGATGATTGACGAATTGGGTTTTCTCAGTGAGCGCGTCGCGAGAGGTAGGCTGTCCCGACGCGAGTTTCTAGGTCGGGCGGCGGCGCTCGGCGTCAGTGCAGCGTTTGCCAACAACCTACTTGCCACGGCCGCAAGGGCGGAGGGGCCTGTGAAGGGGGGCTTGCTCAAAGCCGGGGTGGCAGGTGGATCAGCCACAGACAGTCTCGATCCAGCGGCAATATTGGGAGCAGTTACTCTAATCTTCAGCCGTCAGTGGGGTGAACAGCTCGTTGAGCGGGACCCAGATGGAGAATTACGACCGCAACTTGCCGAGGAATGGGGCGCCTCGAAAGACGCCAAGGTCTGGACCTTCAAAATTCGCAAGGGCGTGCAGTTCCACAACGGTAAGGAAATGACGCCCGCCGACGTGGCGGCTACCATGGAACGCCACTCCGACGCTAATTCGAAGTCGGCCGTGCTCCCCCTCATGCAGGGCATCGACAAGATTGCCGTCGATGGCCAGAACGTGGTCTTCACGCTCAAGGAAGCGATAGCCGACTTTCCGTTCATAATGAACTCACACCTCCTGGTGATTCAGCCGAATGGCGGCAAGGACAATCCGACTGCAGGCATCGGTACCGGTCCGTACAAGATCACGGTCAACGAACCGGGTGTTCGACATGGTGGCGAAAGATTCGCCAGTTACTGGCGCGACGATCGCGGCTTTGCTGACCAGGTCGAGATCATCATCATGAACGACGCGACGGCCCGCACCTCTGCGTTGCGGAGCGGGCAGGTCCACATCATCGACCAAGTTGATCCGAAGGTGGCTGAACTCCTCAAGCGCGTGCCTGGCATTACGATTCGTAACGTTGGCAGCCGAGGCTTCTATACTTTCTATTGCCATTGCGACACGGCCCCTTTCGACAACAACGACCTGCGGCTTGCACTAAAATACGCCATCGATCGCGAGGAGATGGTTCAGAAAATCCTGGGGGGCTACGGCTCTCTCGGCAATGACACGCCGATCAACAAGGCCTATCCCCTGTTCACCGAAATTGGGCAGCGCTCGTACGATCCGGATAAGGCAGCCTTCCATTACAAAAAGTCCGGGCATTCGGGGTCGGTACTCCTTCACACGGCCGACGTCGGCTTTGCGGGCGCGGTGGACGCTGCTCAGCTCTACCAGCAGAGCGCGGCGAAAGCGGGAATCACTATGGATGTTAAGCGGCACCCGAGCGACGGCTACTGGTCCGACGTTTGGGACAAGGAACCGTTCGCGGCATCCTATTCTGGCGGCCGCGCGACGCAGGACATTACGTATTCCCTCCTGTATCAATCTAAAGCGCCATGGAATGAAACCCGCTTTTCCAACGAGAAGTTCGACCAGATGCTGCTACAGGCACGCGGCGAACTCGATGCCGACAAGCGCAAGAAACTCTATGCCGACATGGGTCAAATCGTCCACGACGAAGGCGGCTCGATTATCCCGGTGTTCAACGACTACATCGATGCTACGGGGCCGCAGGTTGGCGGCTGGGTTGCGGATGGCAGCTTTGAACTTATGGGTGGCGGCTACGCACTCTCCAAGTGCTGGCTGCAGGCCTAAGACGGACCATGATTTCAGCCCTCATTGCCCAGCGCATAGCGCTGGGCATCCTGCTGCTAATGACCGTTTCAGTGCTGATCTTCGCCGGCACGCAGATCCTGCCGGGCGACGTCGCGCAGTCTATCCTCGGCCAGTCGGCCACCCCGGTCGCGCTCGAGAATCTCCGCAAGGAAATGGGCCTCAACGATCCGGCCCATATCAGGTACTTTCACTGGCTCTTTGGCATCCTCCAGGGCGATCTGGGCAACGCGCTCACCAGCAAGCTCGATATCGCCACCTCGATCAAGGCGCGGCTTTGGAATACCTTGTTTCTGGCCTTCTGGGCAGCGATTATCTCGGTCCCGCTTGCCATTATCCTCGGTCTCGCCGCCGTGCGCTACCGCAACGGGCTGATTGACAAGCTGATTTCCGGTTTGGCTCTGGCGTCCACTTCGCTGCCGGAATTCTTCATCGGCTATCTGATGGTCTATTTCTTTGCCGTGAAGTTCCAGATCTTCCCAGGCACTTCGATGGTCTATGAGGGCATGCCGTTCCTCGCCAAGATGCAGGCGATTGCGCTGCCCTGCACGACGCTCACGCTGGGCGTGCTGGCCCATATGATGCGCATGACGCGGGCGGCGATCCTCAACGTCATGCAATCGGCTTATATCGAGACGGCCGAACTGAAAGGGCTCACCGCATTCGAGATCATCCGCAAACATGCGTTTCCAAATGCGGTCGCGCCGATCATCAACGTCGTAGTCCTGAACCTCGCCTACCTCGTGGTCGGCGTCGTCGTCGTCGAGGTGATCTTCGTCTATCCGGGCATGGGGCAGTATCTGGTCGACCATGTCGCCAAGCGCGACGTGCCCGTCGTCCAGGCCGTCGGCCTGATCTTCGCCGCTGTCTATATCTTCCTTAACGTCGTGGCCGACGTGGCGTCCATTCTCGCCAATCCCCGCCTCCGACATCCGAAGTGAGGGCGGCACCATGTTGAGACATATACCCATCGGCGCTCTGATCGGCCTTGTGATCACCACCCTTTTCTTCCTGGTCGCCATCTTCGCCCAGGAAATTGCACCCTACAGCCTCGGAGAGATCGTTGGCGGCGTCTGGGAGCCGATGTCGGCCAAATTTCTATTCGGCACCGACAATCTTGGCCGGGACCTGCTCTCGCGCATGATCTATGGCGCCCAGACAACGATCCTGATCGCTGTGCTGGCGACACTGCTTTCTTTCTCGATGGGCGCAATCTTCGGCTTTACGGCGGCGGTGGTCGGCGGCTGGCTCGATATGTTAATGTCGCGGTTCGTCGACCTGTTGATGGCGATCCCGACGCTGATCTTCGGTCTTGTGGTGCTCTCGGTCCTACCTTCGACGCTGGTCACGTTGATCCTCGTCATGGGCACTCTCGATGCGACCCGCGTCTACCGCCTGTCACGCGCGGTCGCATTGGACTTGAACGTCATGGATTTCGTCGAGGCCGCCAAACTGCGCGGCGAAGGCAAGTGGTGGGTGATCTTCGCCGAAATCCTGCCGAATGCGCTTTCGCCTCTGGTCTCGGAACTCGGACTGCGCTTCATCTATGCGGTGCTTTTCCTGTCGGCCCTCTCCTTCCTCGGCCTCGGCGTGCAGCCGCCGGCAGCGGACTGGGGTGGCATGGTCAAGGAGAACAAAGATGGCATCGTCTTCGGCATCCCGGCGGCACTGATCCCGGCTGCAGCGATCGCCGCGCTCGCCATCTCCGTCAACCTGGTCGCCGACTGGATCCTGAACCGCACGACCGATCACAAGGGGGGGCGCGGCAATGGCTGATGTTCTGCTCAACATCCGCAATCTTCGCATTGAGGCGATCATCTATCCGCCCGGCGAAAAGCCAATGACGATCACCATCGTCGATGATGTGTCGCTGACGCTCGAGAAGGGCAAGGTGCTGGGCCTGATCGGCGAATCCGGCGCCGGCAAATCCACCATCGGCCTCTCGCCGATGGGGTATGGCCGCGGCGGCGTGCGCATCACCGGCGGCGAGGTCATCCTCAACGACCGCGATATCCTCAAGCAGGGTAAGAACGGCATCCGCCGGCTGCGCGGCAAGGAGGTCTGCTATGTCGCGCAATCTGCGGCGGCGGCCTTCAATCCCGCCCAGCGGCTGATGGACCAGGTGGTGGAAAGCTCGCTCAAGCACGGCTTAGCCAACCGCGCCGAGGCCGAACGCCGGGCGGTGGCGCTGTTCCGTAAACTCAGCCTTCCCGACCCGGAAAATATCGGCAAGCGCTATCCGCACCAGGTCTCAGGCGGACAATTGCAACGCGTGATGACGGCCATGGCGCTCTGCCCCGAGCCGGATCTGATCATCTTCGACGAACCGACCACGGCGCTCGACGTGACGACGCAGATCGACGTGCTCGCCGCGATCAAGCAAGCAATCCACGCTACCGGCGTCGCGGCGCTCTATATCACCCATGACCTTGCGGTCGTAGCGCAGGTGGCCGACGACATCATGGTGCTGCGCCATGGGAAGATGGTCGAGACAGGCCCCGCCCATCGGATCATCAAGGAGCCGAAGCAGCCCTATACTCAGGCGTTGGTCTCCGTGCACAATATCGAGCACCCGGAGACGGCGCCGACGCCCAAACCAGTCCTGTCGGTCAAGAACGTCACCGCCGCCTATGGCCGGGGCGTAGTCAAGGTGCTGAAGAACGTTTCCGTCGATATCCACCCCGCTCAGACGCTTGCCGTTGTCGGCGAATCCGGTTCCGGCAAATCGACGCTTGCGCGGGCGATCACCGGCCTGCTGCCGCCGCAGCAAGGCGAAATCACCTTCGAGGGCCGTAAGCTTTCAAACCGACTCGGCGACCGTACCAAGGAAGACCTCCGCCAGCTTCAGATGATCTACCAGATGGCCGATGTGGCGATGAACCCGCGCCACACCGTCGGCACCATCATCGGCCGGCCGCTGACCTTCTATTTCGGTATGAGGGGTGCCGAGCGAGACCGGCGCGTGCAAGAGCTGCTCGACGAAATCGAGATGGGCACCGGCTTCCTCGACCGTTATCCGGCAGAACTTTCGGGTGGGCAAAAGCAGCGCGTCTGCATCGCCCGCGCGCTTGCCGCCAAGCCCAAGCTGATTATCTGCGACGAGGTGACATCCGCGCTCGACCCGCTCGTTGCCAACGGCATCCTGAAGCTGTTGCTCAATCTCCAGCAGATCGAGCAAGTGTCTTATCTGTTCATCACCCACGATCTCGCGACGGTGAAGTCGATCGCCGATTCCATCGCCGTCATGTATCGCGGCGAGGTCGTGCGCTATGGGGCCAAGAGCCAGGTGCTGACGCCGCCGTTCGACGACTATACCGATCTCCTGCTGTCGTCCGTGCCGGAGATGGAGCTCGGCTGGCTGGAGAAGGCGACCGCCGGGCGGAAGATGGCAAGTGCGGGGAATTAGCGCTGTGACTCTTCGCGATACCACCAGTTCAATCAGGCTCCCCTGCGCCGGTGCCTCCCTCCACCCGCGCAACCTTGCCCGGCCTTCGAGCCGGGCCTTTCATTCGAATTCCCACGCGCCAAAACTGCCGTTCCGAGAGGACGCAATGACGCAATGGCAAGCCTGTCGCGCCTGAGAACATGTGGGCGATTACGCAACGGCCGCTCCACGATAGTGACGGGCATTCTCGCGGCGTTGCTCGAACCGCACTACTGGCGTTCCGGCGTTGCCCCTTCGAATGAGTTTCGACTACGGCATCTGCGCGATCTAGGTTTTGCAAGTGTACTGAGTTGGCACTGTCATGTAGGGCCGCGATGATGCAGATTCCGCGTTAGCGTTCCTGGAGCCAATTGGACTCCGGCGATTCGCCTAACAAAAGTAAAGTATCGGATTAGCGCAGACAGACACTCATTATGGGGTCACGCTGCCATCGTTCCGAAGGCACCTATGGCGTTGTACTGATGCAATTTTTTGCTATCTGCATCTACCAACGCCTTGGAGCTTGATGCTTACTTTGCTTGGTGGAAGCGAGTGATCGAAAGAAGCCGGATGTAGACTAGCCGGTCATGGACAATCAGTCAGATCCATCGGCACTATTATTGTTCAATATAATTGGTGTTGGGGGCACTCTCGCTGGTCGCCGTGCCGCCTCCGCAATTCTACGACTACCGCCCGGACTCGATGTCCAATCCCTCGCTCGCAGCAGTAAGGTTGCAAATCTTTCATCCGGTGGAGACCAAAATTACTACAATTATGTCAACCTTGAAAGGTATATCTAAGTATAGAATGGATCGATGAGTGGGATAATACCTACCTGCCGAGAAAGATAGCTATGACCTCAGGGAATGTAGAAACTATGCAAAATGACCCTCTCAGCCTTGACGAAATCGTCCGCCGCGTGAATGCGAAAGCTGCCGACTACTGCGCCTTAAGCGACCGCATATGGGCAATGCCAGAATTAGCATTTGACGAGCATCGCTCGGTTGCAGAGCACATCGCTATGCTCGACCGAGATGGTTTTCGCATCACCAGGAATGTCGGCGGCATCGCAACCGCCTTCATCGCCGAATTCGGCGAGGGCAGCCCCGTCGTTGGCATCCTCGGCGAATACGATGCGCTTCCCGATCTTGCTCAAGTCTCAGGCGCAACTGAACCGAGCTCATCGACCGCGCGTGGGCCAGGTCATGGTTGCGGGCACAATCTTCTGGGCTCGGGCTCCGCGCTTGCAGCAGTTGCATTAAAAGATGCGCTCGCAGCTGAAGGTATTGAAGGTACAGTGCGCTTTTACGGCTGCCCTGCGGAGGAAGCTGGCGGGGGAAAGGCCTTTATGGCCCGAGCCGGCGCTTTTGACGATCTCGACGCTGCCTTATGCTGGCATCCAGCGGTGGTTAACGAAGTGCTGACGAAGTCCTCGAACGCTGCAAAGTGGGCGCGTTTCTCCTTTTCCGGCCGGGCGGCGCACGCGGCGGCGGATCCCCATTTGGGACGCAGCGCGCTTGACGCAGTCGAGTTAATGAATGTTGGGGTCAACTACCTGCGCGAGCACATGCCCTCCAATGCTCGCGTTCACTATGCCATCATCAACGCCGGCGGTGAATTCCCCAACGTAGTGCAGGCGTATGCTGAATCATCTTATTCTATTCGTTCTCCGAGTGTGCAAGACGCTGAGCGGGTGTTCGCGCGCGTGCAAAAGATTGCAGACGGTGCTGCGCTTATGACCGAGACATCGGTTAAGGTGCAAATCACCGGCGGCTACTCCAACCTTTTGCCCAACAAAGCGCTTTATGACGTGATGTATGAAAACATGCGCCGTATCGGCCCGCCCCCGTTTGACACAGCTGACTATGAGTTCGCCAAGGAGCTTCGCAAGAGGGCGCTGACGGACGAAGATGCGCTGGCAAGCGTCGTGGGGCGCGACGTTTCGTTGAAGAACAATATCCTGCACGATAGCCTCCTACCATTGGGGACAGACCCAATCGAGATGGGCTCGACAGACGTGGGCGACGTCAGCTGGATCGTGCCGACTGCACAGTGTCAAACAGCCTGTTTCGCTATTGGCACGCCCTTCCACAGTTGGCAGCTCGTCACCCAAGGCGATTTGCCTGCGGCCCACAAGGGAATGATATTGGCTGCCAAGGTCATGGCTTCCACGGCGGCAGATTGTATACGCAATCCAGAAATCATCGCTCGTGCAAAGGCGGAGTTGAAGCAACAAACGGGGGGGCGGCCATACCGCTGCCCAATACCAACGGACTTATCGCCCAGTGATTTGCGTGGGAAGGCACCATAAAGCCTCGCTCGCAATATTCGCTCACCCGTAAAGCATCGCACGGGCGTACAGAGAAGCTCTGGCTGAACTGCTCCCTAATGTCCACAAGGCTGGCGTGCCTAGTGACGAAGGATCCCGAGACGGAAGACGGAGGTAAGAGTTTGTCTTGAACGCTGTCGAGCCATCATGTGATCACGAAGCCCTAGTCCAGTTGTGTCGCACTGCATTTAACTGCGACGACTTTATCGCGGAGAGCGGTAAACATCGCTTTCCCTCCGAACAAAGCGACGCTGATGGACTACGCTGACCTAACAATACGTATTCGACCCCAAAGAAATTACCGGTCGCGGTTAGTCTCTGGCCGGAGCGGCTGATTGCTGATGATATTCTGAACTGCCCGGCGCGCACGGCCTTGAGCCACAGATCCAGATCTCCGAGCCGTTCAGCCGCACCGTGGCCCATCGCGCTGTAAGGTCTTCACCTACGACGTGCTACATCCGCCCTGCCGGAAGTACCGTAAGCGGTGCGCCAAGGCACCTCGCAAGATCGTCTTATGATGCGTCTATGGTAGGTCAGCCGTTAGTCGGCGCGCCGGCGGCGATCACTGCGGGTTGCCATAGCGGGTGACGTAATGGAGTTCGCGCAGGGCGGGGATGACGAGGGCAATGTCTTTGTACGCCTAACGGCCGTGGGTCGATGCCGCCACCGGGCTTGGTGGTGAAGCGGGGCGCATAATCCTGCGGTCTATCGAACAAGCGTCTGGTTGATCCGGTTGTGGATCCTGGCGACGCTGGCAAACACGGCGTGATCGGTTGCAGAGCCTTTGGCCAGGACGTCGCGCGGCAACCCATGACCGGGCACATCCAGTCTTGCGGGTCCGGGTAGCGCGGCCCGGTGACCGCCGCCGTTACGAAGCCATCCAGCGCCGACATGGTCCGCACCAGCGGGCGGTTGGTCTTGGCAGCCCTCCAGGCCTCGAGCGCCTCGTCCGACAGCGCCATGGCATCGAGCGCGCTCATGCCGCCAACGGGAGCGGCATCTCTTCGCGGCGCGCCCAGTTCCATATGTGGACGGCTCCCACTTGCAAGTGTTTTTTACAGATATTTTTGATCGGATCGCTTGCTTCCATATGTACGGCCTTTGTGTGTGGTCGCACATGACCACCGGCCAAGATGGTTTCCGCAACGCATGTTCCTAACACGGCAACGACCTTAAAAGGCCAATGGAACTGACGGAGTATCACGCGTCTTGGATCGATCGATCGCACCATCTGCTTTTCTCTTGCAAGTTCACAGCATCAGCTCAACACGGTAGCTTTTTTATCGTGCTCGCCGTGGTGGCCAATTTCCTAAATTGCCTGTGTATGTCCTTCCGGTCGCCGGTACGTTTCGCCGCTCACCATAAGCTTCCAGGCAATTCGGGCGATCTTGTTGGCGAGCGCCACCGCCACCAGCTTCGGTTTCTTCCGTTGCAGGAGTTCGATCAGGCATCGGGAAGTATGTCTGCTTCGACCTGTTCTGACATGCTGAAGAAGGGCAGTTGCGCCAACCACCAATATGCTCCTCAGCATTTCGTCGCCAGCACGTGTGATCACCCCCAGTCTGACCTTGCCTGCGGTCGAATGGTCTTTGGGCGTCAGTCCTATCCAAGCGGCAAAATCGCGACCCGACTTGAACGTTCGGGGATCTGGGGTCTTCATCATCAAAAGCGATGCGCCGACCGGCCCGACGCCCGGAATTTCGGCCAGGCGCCTGCTGCATTCATCGGAGCGATGCAACGCGATCAATTTTTCTTCGACGGCTTTCGTTTCGGTAAGCAAGTCTCGATACTCAACGCCGTGCATGGCAAAAAGCTCGCGGGCCAGTTCAGGCAAAGATTTATCAGCCGCTATTCGCTCCAATAACGGTTCGATCCGGCACATGCCGGCGGCCGCGACGATGCCAAATTCCATGGCAAAACCGCGAATGGCGTTGGCGAGCTGCGTCCGATTACGGATGAGTCTCTCTCGCACGCCGACCAGCATCAACGCCGCCTGCTGGTCCGCAGTCTTCACCGGCACGAACCGCATGGTGGGTCGGCTCATCGCCTCACACAAAGCTTCCGCATCCGCCGCGTCGTTCTTGCCGCGTTTCACATAAGGCTTCGCCAACTGAGGCGCGATCAATTTCACCTCGTGACCGAACGAACCTAACAACCTCGCCCAATGATGAGAGCCACCGCAGGCTTCGAGTGCGACGGTGGTCGGTGGTGCTTTCTCGAAGAATTTCACCATCTCCCTACGCGAAAGCTTCTTGCGCAGGATTGGTTGCTCGGCTGCGTTCACGCCATGCAATTGGAAACCGCTCTTTGACGTATCGACACCAATTCGGATAATCTCTTCCACGGACGGTCTCCCTCGATTGAGCTTTCAACGAACTCATTCTGCCACATCGCGATGCCGTTGGGAGCCGTCCACCCCAACATGGCATCAGCTCGTACTAGCGCGAGGCTGGCCAGTCGTTCTGGATGCGCTCAGTGACATCGGCCATGTAGGCTTCGGCATCGACGCCGCAGAGCTTGCAGGTCTCGATGATGCTGAGCACGACCGCTGAGCGCTCGGCCGCGCGAAGCTGCCCGAGAAAAGCCAGTTGCGCCTTCCGACCGTAAATCCACGAATGGCCCGCTCCGCGATCAGGTTGTCGGGCTCGAGCTGGCCATCGTAGAGGAAGCGATTGAACGCTCGCCATCGCTTGGCGCCGTAGGCGAAGGCCTTGGGGATATCGGCATGGCGCGACAAACCCTTGCCCTGGCGCATGAGCTGTCGTCGCAGCGCGCGGACCAGTGGTCGGGTCCGCGTTCGTCGTGCGGGCAATCGTTCGGCGGGCTGGAGCCCCCGTATCTCTTCCTCGATCCGGTAGATCGCCTGGATACCAGCCATCGAAGTCGTGCTGAGCTCGGTCGGCAGGCTGTCGTGAACGTCGAATATCTTGCGACACAGATGGGCCAAGCAGGCAGCTTCTCGAATGGCGCCAACCTTGTAGAGCTGGTTATAGCCGCTGAATCCGTCGGCCTGGAGCGTGCCGGCCAATCCGGCGAGCTCGCTCATCACGCTCTCGCCGGCGCGGCCCATGGTGCGCGATACCAGGCGATCGGCGGCTCCTGCGAACCCGAGTTGCGGTCGTCGGCGACATAAACCCAGAGCGCGCCTTGTGTGTCTTGCCCGTGCTGGGCGCCAGGATCGGAAGCCGCGTGTCGTCGCTGTGAATCTTACTGTGGGTACGGCCGATCTCACGGATGCGATTGTAGATGGGATCGAGCAAGGCGGCGGCGTAGCCGGCGCTGCGCGCAAGCGTGGATCGCTCGATTCGACGCCCTTGGCGGCCATCATCTGGGCCTGACGGTAGAAGGGCAAATGATAACCCCACTTGGCCATCATGATATGGGCGAGCGCGGCATAGCTGAGCTTGCCGCGTGCAATGGCCTTGGCTGGTGCGAGCGCCTGGATGATTCTATCGCAGGTCCGGCAGCTGTACTTGGGTCGAATGGTCTCCATCACCTGCCAGGCCTGGGCGACCAGATCGAGCATCTCGTCGCTATTTTCGCCCATGGCGCGCAGATCGCCGCCGCAGCCCGGGCAGCATGTGCAAGTCAGCTCGCGAACGATCCGATTGCGCGGCAGGTTCGGGTTGAGCTTGCGCACTGGCAACACTCGGACCTTGTCGGTGTCAGCGACGATAGGCAGATCGAGATCGGGCACGCTGGCGGCGAAATCGGTCTCGAGATCTTCGAATTCGAGCCGCATCTGGCCCAGCTTCTCGGACGAGCGGCCGAAGGCCTTGCGGTTGAAGCGATCGATCCGCAGCTGCAGGCGATGGATGCGAAGCGCGGCCTCGGCGCGCTCTCTTCGCAGCTGCTCATCGCGTTCGGCGATGGTGGTGTCACGGGCGGAAACGGCCGCCTCCAGAAAGGCGATCCGGGCGAAGAAATCAGCGATTGAGGGAGCTTGTTCCGACACCCAAATTACATACCCGAAAGACCTCGTCTACGGAAGCAAAACCGACACAAAATCAATGAGAAAGGACCGAATTTAGCCGGCCAGACGCGGTCGATAAATCTTGTTCGGCCGGCGCCAGTCGATCCCCTCCAGAAGCAGCGAAAGCTCCGCCTTGGTCAGCGGCACGGCGGCCTGATCCTTGGTGGTTGGCCACGCAAAACAACCCTCAGAAAGCCGTTTTGTAAAAAGGCAGAACCCCTGGTCGTCATGCGCCAGAATCTTGATGATATGACCCTTGTGTCCACGGAAGCAGAAAATCGCGCCGGTGAACGGTTAGGTGGCGCGCCACCTAACCGTTCTTATGCATCGGGTGAGATTTTGTGGCGGAGCCGTCCTGGCGCCAGCCGGGGTCTGCCAAATCTGGAATCCTCCGCCACATAATATTTCATGCCTCTCTGACGGACGCGGGATCCCCCTGCGCCGCAATGCTGGAGGGGCAATATGCTTGACTTCTATTTTTCGTATCGTGGGGTACTCAAGCGCCTGCGTAGCGGTGCGCTCGGCGGCGAGATGGATCGCCTCGCGGAGCATTTTTTCACGCTCGGTTATAAGCGAGCGTCCGCCAAGATTTACCTGAGCCGGATTGCGCGCTTTAGCCAGTTTGCCGCGACGCGCTCTAGTCCGATGCCGATCCATCAAGATGTCATCGATAGCTATTTGTCCACGTTTATTACGGATACTCCGCGCATTGGTGCAGTATCGGCGCTAGGACACGCACTGCGAGTGGCTCCGGAGCGATTCATTGCTTCCGTTCCCAGTGTAGATGCTGACCCGGATGCTCCGCTTCTGGCTTCCTTTTCGGACTATCTGCGCAAGGTGCGGGGCCTGGAGCCGAAGACCCGCGAAGGCGTTCTTCTGGGCGGCCGCCGCTTTCTGGATTGGTTCCGCCATCAACATCCCGGCCAGGAGCTCGAGGCGTTGACGGCTGAGCAGGTCCTTGCTGCTGTCGAGCATCGGCTGTCACTATCGGCGACCTCCAGCAGCCGCACGGCAGCGACTTCTCACATTCGAACATTTCTTCGGTTTTTGTATTGGGCTGGCCACCATCGCCAAGATCTCGCCCGCGTTGTCCCAAGGACGCCCTCTTGGCGTTTGGCACATTTGCCGCCGCGCCTTGCATGGGATGACGTTCGGCGCGCAATCGATGCGACCGGCGCAACGACGCCGGTCGATATCCGCGATCGAGCCGTCCTGCTGCTGCTCGCCACCACGGGCATTCGCAACGGCGAGCTACGCGCCATTCAGCTGCAGGATATCAACTGGCGAGCTGGCGAGGTTTTTGTCCGGCGCACCAAGGGCAAGCGTGATCGCGTGGCGCCGCTCCTCGAGGAGACCGGCGCTGCGCTCGCCGACTACATCCTGCGCGCTCGACCGAAGGTGGATAGTCCGTATCTGTTCCTGTCCTTCGCGCCGCCGCTGGGGCCATTCAAGTGCGCGTCGCCTGTTTCGAGGATCGTGCGGAAGCGGTTGCGGCATGGCGGGGTCGAACTCGGGCGGGTCGCAGGTGCGCATCTCCTGCGCCACAGCCTTGCCACCCAGCTCGTCAGGCAGCGAAGGCCAATCAACGAGGTCGCCGATCTTCTTGGCCACCGGAGCATCAACACAACGGCGCTGTACGTAAAGGTTGCGGCCTCGCAACTCGCCGAGGTCGCACTCCCCTTTCCGGGAGGCACGGCATGACCGCCTTTACCCGATTCCTCGGCGAGAAGGTCGAGCGTTACATCGAACTGCGCCACTCGCTTGGCTACTCTTTCAGCAAACAAGCTGGCACGTTGCGGGCTTTCGTCCGCTACGTTGAACGCGCTCAGTTCGATGCGCCCGCCACCCGGACGATGGCGCTGGACTTCGTCCTGTCGTTCGGCGGCGCCGCCAACAGCCGTACCACTCGTCACGGCGTGCTCCGCCGATTCTACGAGTATCTCGCCGTCTATGATGCCCAAACGGAGACCTTGGAGCGTAGAGTCTTTCCCAGATCCAGGGCGATTCCGCCGCCGCGGATCCTCAGCGAGTCAGAGTTGGCGTCGCTCATCGACGCGTGTGCGCGCATTTCGCCAGGCATCCCTCTCAGGGGGCGGACGATGGCAACGCTGATCGGATTGTTGGCAAGCTCGGGACTACGATCTGGCGAAGTGGTCAGGCTTGATCGTTCCGACGTCGATCTGACCAGCGGGGTTCTTCTGGTTCGGAAGACGAAGTTCCGCAAGGACCGTCTCGTTCCAGTTCACACGACGACCCAGGCTGCCCTTCGCCACTACGCCCGTGAGCGTGACGCCGCTTTTCCCACGCCCAAGGACCAGGGCTTCTTCCTCAGCTCTCGTGGCAACCGCCTCTCAGCGACCGGCCTACAAAACGGTTTTGCCAAGGTCCGCAAGCTCGCCGGCCTTGATGGCGGTAAGCCCTTAAGGCCGCACGATCTCAGGCACCGGTTCGCCGTGACGCGCCTCAGCTTCTGGCATCAACAGCGTGCAGACGTTCAGGCGTTGCTCCCGTTGCTCGCCACATATCTCGGCCACGCCAGCTACAGCGATACAGCTTACTACCTCACTGGTTCGGCGGATCTTCTCGCCATTGCGGCGGACCGCGCTTTCCTCGATGGAGGTGCAGCATGAGCGAACATCTGCTCCTGGCGCCGCTCCTGGAATCCTACTTTCGCCGGCGCTTGACCAAGCAGCGCAACGCCACTCCCGCGACTGTCGCGAGCTATCGCGACGCCTTGCGCATGCTGATCCTCTTTGCCGCCGCCAGGTTGCGGAAGAGGCCGGCGGCGTTGGTGCTCGAAGATCTCGATCGAGACCTCGTTCTCGCCTTTCTCGACGAACTCGAGGAGAAGCGGAACAACACCGTCGCCACGCGCAATGCCCGACTAGCTGCGATACGATCTTTCTTCCACCATGTGGCAGCGGCCGACCCGGCGTCCTTTGGTGTCGCGCAACGCGTGCTGACTATTCCCACAAAACGGGCGCACATTGAGGTGACGCGCCACCTCACCAACGCAGAAGTGGACGCAATCATTGCGGCGCCCGATCAGAGGACGCCCCGCGGTCGGCGCGACCGCTCGTTTCTGCTGTTCCTGGCGCGGACCGGCGCGCGGGTCTCCGAAGCCATCGGTGTCAATGCTGACGACCTTCAGTTGGAACGCCCGCGTTCGCAGGTGCTGTTGCACGGTAAGGGGCGCAGAGATCGCGTCATCCCCGTTCCTCAGGATCTGGCGAGAGCGCTGGCGGCCTTGTTGCGCGAACGCGGAATCGCCAACCACGAACCACGACCGACCTTTGTCGGCGCCCACAATGAGCGCCTGACGCGCTTCGGGGCGACCCACATCGTACGACGAGCCGCGGCCAAGGCAGTGGCCATAAGGCCGGACTTGGCCGAAAAGCCCATATCGCCACACATCTTCCGGCACTCCCTCGCCATGAAGCTTCTCCAGTCCGGCGTGGATCTTTTGACGATTCAAGCCTGGCTCGGGCACGCACAGGTCGCCACCACCCACCGCTATGCCGCCGCGGATGTCGAGATGATGCGCAACGGACTCGAAAAGGCGGGCATCGAAGGCAATTACGGGGCGCGCTTCCGGCCCACCGATGCCGTTCTGCAACTGCTGAACAGCATCTAAGCTAAAATATTATGTGGCGGAGGATTCCAGATTTGGCAGACCCCGGCTGGCGCCAGGACGGCTCCGCCACAAAATCTCACCCGATGCATAAGTGCGGGTCGAGCGCGAGCACCTGCTGCACCATCCGCGCCAGGCTGTTGATCCCGCGACGCATGTCGGTCGCGCCGCAGCAAAGGTAAATCCGGTCGGTCGGCACACTGTGATCAACTGGTCAACTCCGCCAGGACGATACGCAGCGCCGTCGGATCGACGGTCCCGTCGATCCGCAATCGCGCGCCGTTCGGAAAGGCCACGACGATCCTGCCGGCCGGGTCGGGCGATCGGCGAGGGGACGCTCGACCTCGGGCAGATCGTTCACTTCGATCCCGCGCGAAAGTTGCCATCGCCCGATCGGCCTCGAACTCGCCGCCGGCCATCTGCTTGCGCCAGGCATAGAGCTGTGACGGAGCTACGCCGAACGCTTCCAGCGACCTCGGTCACCGACGACCCGCCGCGTTCGCCAGATCGACCAACTCGCGCTTCTCGGTGCAACTCCACAGCCTTCGTTGCCGCACGCGCCCGGGCACCGTTGCAAGATCTTCGGCCGCCGCGGCACCGCTTAACTCGGCGATCATATCGCCCCTCGCATGTTCCAATGTCGTGGCCCGAAAAGTCCATGTTCATCGGCCTATTGCAAGGTGCCTTGGCGCACCGCTTACGACGGAACTGTCTTCAACGTCGCAGCCAAGACAACGACGGCAGCCGCTTAAGAAAGGGAGAACACGGTTTTGGGGCGGTCACGACACCAGGCCTTCCCGAAGCGAAGTCCCGTCGCCGGGACGATGGATCAGGTCAGACCGCAACTTCGGACGTCGGCATTGCGCCCACGCGGCTTGAGATTGGCTCGGCCTCATCCTCTTCAAACTCCATCAGGTGGCGGCCGTCGCGCCGACCCCGTACAGAAGCGAGACCCCGGCGATTTGGATGACGCGAAAGAGGGATTGACTAATCGAGGCCCGTTACAGAAAGATCGTAGTTGTGCTGTTGCCGGCGGGAGGATGCCGAAAGCGCCATGTCGGTCGTCATCCTCTTCTTGCCGTAGCCGTTGCGCCGGTCGCCGGCCTGTTCATTGCCATAGAGATGGTGATCCATCTCGGCGTTGAGAAACCGCTCTGCGGCCGCCTTCTTCAGATCGGAGAGGAGAAGGCCAGCAGCTCGCCGACAATCGCTTCAGGGGTCCTCGGTTCTTTGCGTCGGGCCATTTTGGGATCAGGACTCATTCTCATTTCTTCCCACTGGCCGCCCTGACACGGAATCTCTGATAGTCACTGGGACGCGGCGGAATGGGAAGATCCCGCGTCAGGCTTCGTGGGGCGGACCTCGTCGCCCATAGCTCGCGCAGTTTCATGCATTCCCTTGTGGTTAGCGACATCGCGACCGGCTGGATGGCAATGCGCGCCGCTAATGGGTTGCGAAGGGACGCTGTTGATCATCCGATTTAGTAGCCTGCGATCGATTTTGTCTCTAAGAAGTCTTCCATCCCGAATCTTCCCCATTCACGGCCGTTTCCCGATCTCTTGTATCCACCGAATGGCGCGGCAAAATCAGGAAACGCCCCTTGAATGTTGATACTGCCCGCTCGAATCTGCCGAGCAACGTTGCGAGCACGCTCGATCGACCCAGACGTAACGTAGCCGGCAAGGCCGTACGGGGTATCATTGGCGATGCGTATCGCGTGCGCCTCATCCTCGGCCCTCATCAGCACCAAAACAGGGCCGAAAATCTCTTCCTGCGCGATTGCCATATCGGACGTTACATCCGCGAAAATGGTTGGTCGAACATAATAGCCTTTATTCAGGCCCTCTGGCAGGCCTGTGCCGCCTGCGACCAACGTCGCGCCGCCCGCAAGACCGCTTTCAATCCACGTTTGAATTCTCTCCCATTGGGTCCGATTGACGACGGGTCCGTGGGTGGTGGCTACCGCTCGCGGATCCCCGACCTTCATCTGCTCCAAAGCCATTTTCGCTATGCGCGCGGCCTCCCGCATCTTGGCTGCCGGGACAATCATTCGACTGGGTGCGTCGCATGACTGGCCAGTATTGAGCATCATGTAGGCGACACCGCTAGCGACAGCCTGCTCAAGATCTGCATCATCCAAAATGATATTGGGCGACTTTCCGCCAAGCTCCTGGCTGACACGCTTGACGGTGGCGGCTGAGCGGATAGCGACATCTACGCCCGCGCGCGTCGAACCAGTGAAGGACATCATGTCGATGTCAGGATGCTCGCTCATTGCAACACCAACCTCAGGCCCTAAGCCATTGACGAGGTTGAATACACCGCGGGGCACGCCAGCCTCATGCAAAATCTCTGCGAAGATCAATGCGCAGCTTGGCGTATACTCAGAAGGCTTCAGGACCATGCTGCAGCCAGCCGCGAGCGCTGGCGCGACTTTGGCCCCGATCTGGTTCATGGGCCAGTTCCATGGCGTGATCATCCCCACTACACCAATCGGTTCTCGCAGGATCAGCGCCGAGCCGATTGTTTCCTCGAAGCTGTACTTCTCAAGAACACTGCGTATCGTTTCAAAATGGGCCAAGCCCGCTGCAGCGTGCTCTCTGTCTGCAAGCCCCAAAGGTGCGCCCATTTCGTCGGAAATGGATGCCGCAATGTCTGCAATCCTTGAACGGTAAAGGTCGATAACTCGCCCCAGGAGTGCGAGGCGCTCGTCGCGTGATGTGTTGGAAAAGTCCTTGAATGACCGTTTGGCTGCATCGACCGCCGCATCTACATCAGCCTTCGACCCGAGAGCTATCTCATACATGGTCTCTTCGTTTGCAGGATTGACTACGGCCATCCGGTTCGGCGACGCGGGCTCCGTCCATATGCCATCGATGTAGAATTTCATGCGCTGAACCATTAACCGCTCCTAAGTTTGATCGAATCTTTTGGGAAAATCAAAGACCGTCCGCGATTGAGATTGATGTGAATGTATCGCGTCGTGTGCTCTCGCTGCCGTCCCCGTCGCCTATAGCTAAAGTCCTGAAACTGGATGTGGCACGTACGGCGCCTCGAGCAATTTGACCTCATCTTCCGATAGCTTCACGCCGCCGGCCGCGAACGCGTCCTTGAGATGTTGCGGCTTCGTCACGCCGACGATGGGTGCAGGCACCGCCGGCTTCGAAAGCAGCCACGCCAAGGCAAGCTGCGCATGAGGGGGGCCCCGCGTTTGCGATAGCGACGTAAGACGGTCGACGACGATCTTGTCCGCTTCTTGCGTTCGGGCGTAATTGCCCGCGCTCAATTCGTCGGTCCGCCCGCGAAGGGTGTCTGGCTCTTCCTGCCAAGGTCCGCGCGAGACGCCCCCCGCAAGCGGACTCCACGGGAAGACGCCAACACCTTCGCTCTCGCACAGAGGGAGCATCTCGCGTTCCTCCTCGCGATAGAGGAGATTGTAGTGCGGTTGCATGGAGACAAAGCGGGTCCAATGATGCTTCCCAGCGAGGTGGAGCGCTTTGCAGAATTGCCATGCGGCCATTGAAGATGCACCAATATACCGGGCCTTCCCGGATTTGACGACGTCGTGTAGTGAGTGGAGCGTCTCTTCGATCGGAGCAGCGTCGTCCCAGCGATGGATTTGGTAAAGGTCGATATGATCGGTGTTGACACGGCGCAGGCCCCCCTCCACCTCCGCCATGATCGCTTTGCGTGACAGGCCATTTGGATCGGCCCGCATCGGGTAGTAGACCTTCGTCGCGATCACTACCTCGTCCCGCCGCGCATAATCATGGACAGCGCGGCCCAGGACCTGCTCACTCGCGCCGGCGCCGTACGTGTTGGCGGTATCGAAGGAATTGATTCCGCCTTCGATCGCGTGCTTGAGGATCGGTCGGCTCTGATCCTCGGTCATACCCCAGCGCCGCTCAAGCCGAAGCTCAAACAGCCAAGACAGATCCGAGAGACCTTGAGGCCGGTCCTTCCAACGTTGACGTAATCCACCCCATCCTCCCTACCTTGAGCTGGTCGATGCAATCCAAGGCTTACACGACCGAAGCGATGTCACAGATCTCCGATGGCACCTGGTGCGAAAGACGATCCCGTATGCCCAAGCGCTGTCATCGGCACTAGAATACGTGCGCGGGCACAATGTACAGCTTGCTTCAAACCCAGTTACGGCGCGACTTCACGCTACGGGAAGACGCACCAGGACCCGGCCGCCTTCCACCTTCGTCTCGAACACGGTGATCGGGCAGTCAGCCGGGCCTTGAACCACTTCACCGGAGGTGATTTCAAATTGGGCACCATGCAAAGGGCACTCGATAAGAGTCCCCTCCAGCCAACCGTCGGAAAGGAGAGCGAACGCGTGTGAACACACGTTGGTGGTCGCATATACTCTGTTGTCGATCAGGTAAATAGCAATCCGATTATCGTCGATTTCGACCGGCGTTACGGTATCCTCTTGAAGATCGGAAAGGGCGCAAAGTATAATCCATTCAGAATTTTCCAGCGCAGTATCTACGTTATTCTCTGTTGTTGTCACAGTTCACTCCGATTGCCGTAATTAACCAGCTGCCAGGTATAGGTCGGACGGATCGACTTCCTCGGCTCGGCTCATAATATCCGGCGATATGGGCCTGGCAGCCTTTGCATCTCGTCGGAGTTGCGTCATGTCACGACCAGGGTTGACCCCCACGGCACTGACAAAACGTCCATGGTCATCGATGCCAATCTCCAGCCACCGTTCGCTCGCGACGTCCCCGATACGATACAGGCGCGTCGCGAGGGCTGGCAGTCCGAGTGACTGGAGGGTTACGCCGCACTGATCGGACCAGAACCAAGGTAGGTCCTGATACTGTGCATCCAGACCGCACATGACTTGTGCGGCCACAACTGCCTGATTGCCGGCCACAGTCCAGCTCTCACTTCGTAGCCGCCGGTCAAACGCGGGCACAGGATAGTTAGTCACTTCTCCGGCAGCATATATTCCCGGAACGGACGTTTCGCAGCGTGCATTCACAACGATCCCGTCGGCGGTGTCGATGCCGGCGTCAGCGGCAATTTCCGCATTTGGCCCGATCCCAATGGCAATAAGGACCATGTCAGCAACGGCCGACCCTCCATCCCAAGTCAGAAGGACCTCGCCCTTTGAATTATTCGACATGCGCAGATTTGCACAGTTCAAGCGGAGCTCACCACCTTCGCTCGCGTGACGCGTCGCGACCCATTCTGACAAAGCGAGCGAGGCGCTGCGCGGCAACAGTCGCGGCGCCAGCTCAAAGACCGTTGTTTGACACCCCAAGCGGCGAGCGATCGCCGATACCTCCAGTCCTATAAAACCGCCGCCGACGACTGCCAGCCGTTTGCCACGCGCAAGAACCCCGCGTAATCGCAACGCGTCTGATTCAGTGCGCAAATAGTGAACTTGTGCCGGGTCCACACTGAAGTTCTCCAACTGCCGGACCCGAGATCCCGTAGCGATCAAAAGCTTGTCGTAGTGTTCCGGAACACCGTTATCAGTATGGACGATGCGTCGAAGGGGGTCGATGAGAGTGGCCTTCGTTCCATCCCGCAAAACGACGCCCTCTGCATATAACTCAGACCCTTTCAGAGTCGGCCTCTTGCCCTCCAAGAGAAAGTCCTTGGACAGCGGCGGTCTGTCATAAGGTGTCCCGCTCTCGCCATGAATCAGGACCGTGCGCTGCTCAGGACACAGCTCGGCGAGCGTTGTGGCAGCACGATGTCCTGCTAGTCCTCCTCCAATGATAACGACCGTTTCCATAAACCTTCCTCAGCGCCCGGCAACTTTGAACGTTACCAACATGACAAAAGAAACAAAAATCTGGAGATGCACCAGTGTCAAATTCCTACGAATTCGTTCAGCACAGACGGTCCACCAACCAAAGCAAAACGTCGAACCGCCTCCTCGCCAGAAACTGTGCTCCGCGGAATAGGTGGCTTTTGTGCATTTTGCCGGTCCAGAAGGATCCATATTGTCCGATCGCCGACTACGGCGGTGCAGAAGGCTCTAGCACCGCAACAGATCGGACTGCCACCCATTGTTCGTTTAGAGGTAAAACAGCTTTCTTGTGCAGACACCGCAGGTGCCCGTTACGACATGAACTCCAATCCTATGACCCAAGTTCCCAAGACGTCGGCTATGCGCCGCTACGAATTTGTCGTTGACCTCATCAAGCGCGGCATTCGCACGGGGACTCTGAGAGTCGGCGATCGCCTGCCGTCTGTCCGGCAGTTAAGCGAAGATACTGGTTATAGCCCGATGACAGTGCATCATGCATACGAGCTCTTGGAGGCTGAGGGGGTTTGCGAGGCACGGCCCCGGTCGGGCTTCTATGTCGTCGGTGTGCCGGCGCCGGCGGAAGATCCAGGGAACAATACCCACGATGTCGGTGGAGAGGCGGTAAGAAATCTGCCTGAGGCTTTGCTCCATATTTGGTATTCAAATCAGCTTGGCGCATTCGGCAGCTTCTACCCAAGTCCGGACCTATTCGACCGCAACGACATAGACCGGCTGTTACGCCAGCTCTTGCGCCAAGGCGAGACCAGGCTTGTTGGGTGCGATTCACCACAAGGCGATGTGCAGTTGCGACATGAAATTTCACGCCGCGCATCAAGGCGGGGAAGCGTCGTAGCACACGGGGAAATCGTTGTCGGCAATACCGGCATGTCGTGCTTCGACATGTGCCTCAATGCATTTACCAAGCCAGGAGACGTCATTCTTGTCGAAAGTCCTTCTTATTTTCCAATGCTGGCCGGATTGAACCGCAAGGGCCTCTCCGTGGTGGAGATTTATTCCCACCCGCGCTCGGGCATCGATCCCGAACATTTCCTGCATCTTGTCCGCTCTAATTCGGTTCGTGTGGCATTGCTTATGGGCTCCAATCACTATCCCACAGGCGTGACCTATTCCGAGCAAACAATGCGCCGTGTCGTGGAAATTGCTCGCCAACACCAAGTCCTGATTCTCGAAAACGACATGTTCAGCGACCTGAACTACGATGGCAGCAGACAGCCTTCGTTCAAACAACACGATCCGTCCGATATCGTGGTGCAATTCGGGAGTTTCATGGCCTCGCTCCCGCCAGCGTATGGATTGGGTTGGATCATTGCTGGCACCCACACACGACGTTTGATGACTCACCAGTATGCACATGGACTGAACGGCGGTGATGGTATTGTCCAGCGCGCGATCGCTACATTTCTGGCTACCCGTAGTCAGGATCGACATTTGAGGCATTTGCGCTGCACACTTGCCGCGAGAATGCGACGGGGCCTCGATTTAATCGCAGAACACTTTCCCAGTGAATGTGTTGTATCGCCTCCCGTCGGCGGGTTTATGTGCTGGGTACGAGGGCCACTCAGCTTCGATGCTACTGGCGCTTTGCTTCAAGCGATAGAATCCGACTTCAGTTTTCTCCCAGGTCCTATCTTCTCGATCGAAGCCTCCTTCCGAAACTTCGTAGCGCTTAACTTCTCGTTCCCATGGACCGCTCAGAACGAAACTTATCTGGCGAAACTGGGTGAGATGATGCACAGGTCGGTCGGTCGGCGATGACCATCAGACCGAAGCGTCCCTGAACAAGCCTTTCGAAACGCAGCTCGCTTGATGACGGAAACGGGTTGCGCGGCAGTCAAGATCGAGGGCGGAGTTCAAATGGCCGAAACGATCGCCTTCCTGACCGCGCGCGGCATCCCTGTAATGGGACATGTCGGCTTGACGCCGCAGGCGGTCAAAATCTTGGGCGGCTATTTGGTCCACGGCAGAGGCAAGGCCGGCGAACATATCGTCAAGGACGCTCTGGTCAAGCCGGCGCGTTTTCCGTCGTTCTGGAAAGGATCCCGGAGCCACTGGCTCGACGCATCACGGACGAACTCGCTGTCCCCACAATCGGCATCGGCGCCTCGGCCGCCTGTGACGGTCAAATCCTTGTCGTCAGCGACGGTTTCCGGCAGCCGAACGTGTGTTTCTACCGTAAGCGGTGCGCCAAGGCACCTCGCAAGATCGTCTTATGATGCGTCTAATGGTAGGTCAGCCGTTAGTCGGCGCGCCGGCGGCGATCACTGCGGGTTGCCATAGCGGGTGACGTAATGGAGTTCGCGCAGGGGGGGATGACGAGGGCAATGTCTTTGTACGCCTCGTGCTCGATGAGCTCGGTCGGCAGGCTGTCGTGAACGTCGAATATCTTGCGCCAGCGACAGGATGCCCATGGCCGAGCGCTATCCCTGTTCCGGATGCGGTCGGTCGCGCATCATGCGCTCGACCAGGATGGCGGCGTTGGGGCCAATCCTGGCCGCCCGGCTGATCAGGCGTAAGACCGTATGTCCGCTTCTGCCGGTGAGGTGTTAGCGAAGCGCTGGTGCGCCTTGGGCATGTGTTCGTTGACGGTGACATGGCCGGAATGCTGCGAGCGACGCACATGGCTGGCGACACGCTGGTGATCGTGGAAGATCTCGACCACTCGATGCGTAAGCCGCACCTCGACGGTGCGCCCGATCAGCCGGTGCGGCACCGAATAGAAGGTCTTGTCGACCTCGACATGGTATTCAGGATGGACCTTCGCCGACTTCCACTCGGCGTATTCGGCAGCCCGCTCGATCTCCTCGAACAGTTCGCGGCGGCTTTGGCCGACATGGCGCACCGGCCGGTTGTTAGATCCTCGAGCAGTTCGGCGATCGCCGCGTCGAGCCCGGCGATCGAGAAGAAGGATAGATTCCTCAGCCGCGCCAGAATCCAGCGCTCGACAATCAGCACCGCGCCTTCGACCTTGGCCTTGTCGCGCGGCTTTCGGCTTCGGGTCGGCAGGATGGTGGTGTCGTAATGCTCGGCCATCGCGGCAAAGGTCGCGTTCAGCGTCGGCTCGAACCACAGCGCCTTGACGACACCGGCCTTCAGGTTGTCGCACACGATCGCTCTGGTGACGCCGCCGAAGAAGGCGAGCGCTCCTACGATTTTCTGTGTCTCGGTCTAATCTAGCAGGCTGTGAAGAAGTGTCGTGTGTGGCCCCGAGAATGGCCTCGTCGCCGTTGTAGTAGGCGAAGGTGATCTCAATCGAACCGTCGTCGAGTAGTTCGGCGTGGCCGTCGCCGCTGATTTCGTTCATCTCGTCGCAACCGCCATCGATGGGTGTAGCTGACATCGAGACCGGCCTGCAGAGCGCCGATGTTGTTGTCCGCACCGATGATGCGCCAGCGGCCGATCAGCTCCCAGCCTGCGAGCCAGTCATCTCGGCACCGCCGTGAGCTTCGGCAGCCGCACCAGATTGTAGGCAGCCGCCCCGAAGCTGAAGCCCCATTCGCCACGATCACGGCCGCGGAACTTGGTCTTGTCCCGGCCGGCGACCGTCTTGATCCAACCGATCGCTTCTTCGATGCGCTTCCTGATGAGCTGACCGGCGGCATAGCCACCGAGCCGCGTCGTGCGCCCCTCGATAGCCGAACTACGGCCGCTGGTGTTCTGCGCCATCGGAAATGCCTTAGTGGTGCTCGACTCCGCACCCGACCGAGTCAATCAGGAGGTCAGACCAACCACGAGGCTATCGTATCCTGTGACATCACAAATTGCAGGATCGTTCACGGAATGATGGTTCACATGATCCGTAAGCAACACCCAAATTCGCCTTCTAACCCGAAGCCGTCCTTGGCCGAGTAGTTCCAAACCCTTGCCGCTTGATTGGCGTCGTGTCGGACCTCTCTGTGCTCCCAAAAAGCGTATTCGAGTGCATCCAAGGGTTGTGCGATGGCGCACAACTTGCCCCGATTTGTATATTGCACGGTTTTCGCAACTATTTAACAAAAACTTACCAATAAATGCTTTTACCAATTGGGACCTCGCCTGATATTCTCAGCTGAGTTGCAACGGCCGTTTGCAAGAAACTTGCGGCAGATATTGGATGTACAGCTTCTAAATGGAACAAAGGAATGCATGCCGACGTGAGAAAAATGATTGCCGAATATGAGGAACGTTGTCGGCGCGCGTCTGACGCGCTGCTTTCTCGCGCGGATTCTCTGCAGGCCGCTTTACTTTCGATTGGACCCGATTCTAGCCATTTCATAAATTCCTTTCTGAAGGGATCAAATGCGCGGTCCATTACTGAGCTGGGGACGTCCTACGGCTATTCAGCAATCTACCTGGCCGAGGCAGCGCGCGCGAATAGCGGGATCGTGACGAGTTGCGGTTTTGATACGGAAAAGCAAATCGGTCGCGAACGACATGCTGGGACGAGCCGGAATCGAGAGTCATCTTGTTTTCGGGAGATGCCATTGAAGTCATCGAAAGCTAAACGGAGGACTCGAGTTCTGTGTCATCCATTTCTGAAACTATTATGTTCCAGCGTTGATTCACTTTATCCAAAGCTCGTTCCGCTAGCCTACGTCATCTACGACCGGATTACTACTCCAGATCCGGTCGCTGGTGGGAGGTACCGCCAAAACATCCGCCTGGGTAAGGGCATCGACTCGATTGCCTACAGGTTTGGCGCTTAGAGCTATCGAGGCGGCTCGCAAGCTGATTTGTTCTATCGCAGAGAAATAGCCTAACTGCCGAGCGGAATTAAGGAAATTTTCGTTCACACAAGCGCATTGCGCCGAGGAGTAATAGAAACATGAGAATAATGTCGCTCAAGCCGGGCCATGATGGCTCAATTGCAGCATTGGACATATCAGCAGGCGAGCTGATATACTCATACGAGGCTGAGAAGGATAGCTTTCCCAGGTATTCGGCCATTAACCCAACGACTATCCTCGAAGCCGCCGGGCGCCTGGATGCTTTTCCGGACATCATTGCCGAAGGTGGGTGGAAAACGGGACATGCGGCAGGCTACTACGGCATAGCTCAGGGATCGGATGTTGTCGGGGAGAGGACCATTTTCGGCCGCAAGGTGCACTTCTATTCCTCGACCCACGAGCGCTCCCATCTCTGGGGCTCCTACGGTATGTCGCCATTCCCGGCCCGGATGCCCTGTTACGCGCTGATCTGGGAAGGACATTGTGGCGATTTCTACGAAGTGGATGAGTATCTGCAGGTGGTGCATCGGGGAAAAGTAATGGCGAATCCGGGTGAGAAATATGCTTTCCTCTATGCGCTGGCCGATCCGAAATTCACCTTGCCCACAGGAACGCGTGACGGAGACCCAGGCAAGGTAATGGCGCTTTGCGCATATGGGCAGGCCGGATCGCCCGACCGGGACGAGCAGGCGCTGATCGATTTCCTGCTTCCTAGCAAAGTGGACCCCTTGCCTAAGGCGGACCTGCAGAATTCGCCCTACTACAACATTGGCGTAACACATCAAAAGTTCACCAACCTCGCTAAGCGAGTTTCAGATGCCATCTTCGATACGTTCCACACTTTCGCGAAGAAGAACCTGACAAAGGGTTACCCACTGCTGATTTCTGGCGGGTGTGGATTGAACTGCGAATGGAATCGACGTTGGCTCGAAACAAATCTCTTTTCCGACGTTTTCATTCCGCCATGTACAAACGATACAGGCTCGGCGATTGGTACCGCAGTCGACGCGATGCGGCATTTCACAGGCAGTGCGAAAATCAAATGGAACGTCTATTCAGGTCAGCCTTTTACACTTGACGAAATTGACTGCACCGGGCTCGAGATATATCCACTCGACTATGGGCAGGTAGCCTCGGCGTTGCTCGGCGACATGGTGATCGGCTGGGTACAGGGGAATTGCGAAATCGGGCCGCGGGCGCTCGGCAACCGGTCAATTCTCGCGGCGCCTTTCGCAAAGGCAACCCATGAGCGCTTGAACCGCATCAAGAACCGGGAGGGTTTCCGCCCGATCGCGCCAGTTTGCCTGGAGGAGGACGTTGGGGTCCACTTCGACTTGGCACGCCCGTCGCCCTACATGCTTCTTTTTCAGAAGGTCCTCGATAGCCGGTTGGAGGCCGTCACACATGTTGACGGCACAGCGCGGGCCCAGACCGTATCGAAGGAGCAAAACCGACGCCTGTTTCAACTGCTTACCTCGTTCAAGGCGAAAAGCGGAGTCGGTGTACTTTGCAACACCTCGCTGAACCTTAACGGCGCCGGCTTCATTAATCGTACAAGCGACTTGCTAGCTTACGCTCGGGCAGCAGGCCTCGACGGATTTGTGATAAACGATGCCTTTTATCTCCTCAAGGAGACCCCCCTCACGCTGTCGAGCGGACAGAAAAAGGCGGCGTAACGAAGGAAATAGCCAAATAGTCACGGCTGCGAACAAGCTCAGCGTGCTGACGCAAAGTCAATTCGGCTTTGCTTTGGAGAACAGTTCTTCGGCATTCAAATGCATGAGACGGCTAATCAACTCGGGCACTGCACCTCGGTCGATCCAACCGCGATCAACTAAGGTCGAAATCGACTCCGCTATACCCCTGCGTGCGATCACGCTGTGGCCTACAATATTCTCCGCAACGGTATAGTCGCCCCCGAAAATGAGAATCTTGTTGGTAGGAACCGACACAAGGAATTCGGCAAGGAAACGAACGCATGCGACCGGGTTGATGATCCAAGCCCAACACAGATCGATATATGCATTGCTGTACTGCTTGCAAAGTGGGATATATTCATCTTGGTAGGGATAGCCAATGTGCATAAGTACAAACCGGATATCTGGATAGGACTGCAGCAATCTGCAGACGTCCTTCGCGTTCTCCCGCACTCTGGCTAGGGGCATGGAATCGTTGCCCGCATGGTATCCGGTGTGAATTTTCACAGGCAATTTGTAGTCCCGGGCTTTTCTTATGCAGTAGTGAAAAAGGTAATCCTCAAGCGCCTGAGCGCCTTCCGGGCCGATGCGTGGCCGGGCCGAGACGAGTGTCAAGAAGTGACGCTCGGCAACATGTCGGTCGACGTGTGCGAAGTTCAAGGCTCTATAATAGGCTCCTACGTACTTTAGTGCAACCGCCTTGTTTCCAAAGCGCTCGAAATAGCGATCGATCGCTGCCAGCCAATCATCGAAGGAATTGATCTCGACGCGAAGTTCTGATTGCACCTTCTCAATGTCTGGAAGGCTACACCGGCTCAGCTGCTCGATGCTGAGATCTTGCCGGAGAAGCGATGGCTGAGCGGTCTCCATGAAAATCCGCTCCACGGAGTTCACTTGGCATTGCGAGATACGACAAACGCCTTTCAAAATATACTCGTAGAAACCAGGCTTCTTTATCTCATGATACTTGCTGGCAAGCTGCTCTATGTTGTCCAGGGCGAAAGATTTGATGCCGTAGAGTTCCCTGATCGTGATTCTCAGCGACTGTGCGTAACCTGTATGTTGCACCCGATCCCAATAGGGCGAAACAATCTTGAACTTGTCAACTGCGGAAACCTCGGGGCAATAAAAGCGCTGCTCGTCGGCTGCGCTCATCCCGGCACAATGAAGATCATCCTGCAGGTAATCTCTGAACAGCAGAGACCAATCATCGCAGGGTAGAAGCCAGTCATTCAGCGGAGCAAGGCGCCTCGATTCTTCGACCAAATGCTCGTGCGTGTCAGCGAGATCAGTCTCTGAAACTTTATCATGAATCCAAGCCATGGTCTCGGTGCCAATCATCCTATATCAGGTCCATCCGTAAAAATCCCCAAATCGGCATCACGCGCGTCTAGCAACAGCTCGCTAAAACTATGCGCGTCACCACTACTCTCTAATGTTGAAGCAAGTCGACTGTTGAAGACGATGGCAGCTTTGTCAGCTCATTGGAATGTACAGTTTGCCCAAAAGTTGGCCATCACACTGATTGCAACCCTCTGCGGCGAAGAACGTCGGTCGTGGTCGTGGGAGCACGACGCGTAGGGTCGCGCCCCCCTCCTAGAGCAGATTCGACTTACTCCGGGTCATAGCCGGCTGCCTCGAAAGTGCCCGCATTCCTCGGCTGTGAAAGCTGCGAGGCAGTTGGCCATGACCGACCAGAGTTCGTCGATGGTTCGGGCTGCAGCCTTTCTGAGGAGAGCCTTGAGCTTCGAGAAAGCCATCTCGATTGATGGTGTTGTCTAATCGCCGCTGGGACGTCAAGCATGTAATTGCGTCGAGACGACGCTGCCGGGTGCATGGTTGTCTTCGCGGTCGACATCAGTCGCCGCATGATGGAGCTCCGCGGACGAGCCTTCAATGTGGACGACGCACTTTGCTGAGACAGCGGTGCAACCCCATCAGCGGAATGGCTCGGCTCACGTCCCGGCAGGGACGTCTCAGGCGCTCAGATCCTGAACGCTATTCGCAAGATTTCATGCTGTGGCGCCTGCATTTCGATCAAAGAACTCACCGGTCTTGAGCATCGAATGCATTATCACCGCCAGTTTGCGCGCCACAGCCACGGCAGCTCGTTTGAAGCCAACCCTCTCCCGGAGCTTGAGGCCCCACGTGCGCAGGCTGCTGTCGATCGAGCTGCGTGTCAGGATGACCGCCGCAGCCTCATAGAGAAGTCCCCGCAAATGTCGATCGCCGCGTCGGGATATATGGCCGTCATAATCGACTTCTCCCGATTGGTAGCGGCGAGTTGTCAAGCCGATCCAAGCGGCAACAGAGCGGGACTTCTTGAAGTTGCGGTAATGGCGCCGATGCCGGGGATCGACATGAGTATGCGGCATGCTTGGCTTTGACGTGCATCTGCGACAAGCTGGCGCCCAAGCTCGGCGGCACGGATGCGAATGCTGCGCCAGGCTTCCAACATCGGTAGCACGACAGGAGCAAGCTCGCTCTGATCGATAAGAAGGCTCCGGACATTCTTTTCGAATGTAGTTCCCTTACCGGCGGGAACGAGCAAGCCGAACGTTTTCATGATCCCTCGGATCTGGTTGGAAAGCTCGACGGTGATCCGAACCAGCCGGGTGCGTGCTGCCACGAGCGTGCGGGTCAACCTACTGTCGAAGCCTTTCACGCGCACCTCGCGAAAGAACCCTGCTTCAGCAAGACGCGCCAAACCATCGGCGTCATTCGCATCCGTCTTGTTCGCCGCCATATCGAGAGCGGCTTTGGCATGGCGCGCATCGATGCAGATGGCTGGCAATCCCTCGGCGCGCAGCGCATGATAGAACCAAACTGACAGCGGGCCGGTTTCGAACACGACGCGCTTTGCGGCCGGCGCCCGCTTGCGGACAAGCTCGGCAATGATCCTGGGATCAGATGCGCACTTCCCGCGCCAGATCCGTTCGCCTTCACGGCGGATCGACACTGCCGTCTCTTTCATCGACACGTCGAGACCGATATGTTCTTCCATGGCTGTTCTCCGTTGATGCTGGGCCCGGCGTCCAGTCGTGAGCCCGTATTTCATCTTATCGGGGAACAGCCACCCTTCAGGAACATGATTTGGCTCTCAGGGCCGCCGCTCCGGCGATTACCCCATGTGGATGGCTCCTGATCTCGGCGTCGCATTGCGCCATAGTCGGGCTGTCATTGTCCCGTTTGGAGGAGCATCCATGTCGGAACTTGCCACAGCCGGTATCGACCTCGCAAAGCGCGTCTTCCAGATTCATGGTGTACACGAGAACGGTCGGGTTCTCGTGCGCCGCCAGCTTCGCCGCAGCCAATTGCTCGCGTTTTTCCAGAAGCCTCCGCGATGCCTAACCGGCGCGCTCGCACATACCGTCTCCTGGTCGACCAGCACGGTGTCGACGAGGCGGCACATCTCAACCGCACCGACCTTGCCGAGGCAGACCTCGGCGACCATACGCTCGAAGCCGGCACGCGCGACGCCGCCGGCGGCAGAACGGCCGAGATCGTCGTCGATCGTCTCGCGAGACCAGCCAAGCGCCGTCAGGCGATCGCGCATCGCATGTTGAAGCATGCTGCTCTCACGATTGTGCAGGACCTGATGGGCTGACGACTGCCGCACATACAGGATCGCTTTACGCTCGAGATGCTGCGGCCCAATCTTCTCATGCATCATGATCAGCGCCCTCCCGTTGTACTGCACCCTCGCCGTCGACGTGCCCGAGGATCAGGCTGACCATCAGCTTCGTCACTGATCGGCGCGTTGCGGCCGGCAGCGCCTGCCATTGCGGCGTCTGCACCGTGTTGGCGTCGTTCGGCTCGAGAACAGATCGAACTGGTATGTCGTGGCTGGCGCGGCATGGACATCTCCCCGATTCGCGTGAGAGCCCAATGCTGCGCCCATCTCCGGCGATTGCGATGGGGCGCCCGTGTCGAGGAGCAGCTTTGCCAGGGTGCCTAGCGCGGCAAGGTCGACGTGCGGAGCAGTCGTGATGCGCCAACTCTTACTGAGGATCCGATCGAACATCCAAGCCGGGACCTCCAACCACCGATCCGAGGCCTGGCCGAAAACGCTACAGCGGAAGATTGCTACGTCATTCCGATCGATCACTTCGTGAATATGGACTTTGCGACCCGCCCAAGGATGCCATGGATAGAGAAGCTCGCGCTCCGGGCCGGTCCCGTGGGTGTTGCGTCGCTGAGTTGTACAACACCGCGCGACCGCACTCCCAAATCGGCCTGGCAGACACCGGCCGAGTTCGCCAGCACCTTCAATCCGCGACGGCCGCTTGCGCTGCGCTCTGCCAAAGGCTCAGCGCCAGCGCCCGTCGCTTTACCCGCCCAGCAGGGCAGAACCCACGCCGGAAACGAACTCAAAAACTGGATAGAAATGGGTAAGGTCAGACCTATTGAAAAGCTCACAGCTAGAGCACTTCGCCGGGCGGTGCGGAGATGTAGCATGATGCGTAGACATAGCCGATCGTGCGCTCCAAGCTATTCTCTATCCCCAGCTCGGCCATAGCAGTCAGGATCGCCTGCCGTTCCGTAATTGTGGAGAAGCGGCGCTGACGTCGTCTGAACCGATCTGCAAGCCTGGTTTCCAATGTATAACCTCGAAGGGCTGCAGCGATGTTGTCATAGCTGAAGGGGTGCATTGCGAAGGCGACGACCCACGGACGTGATGCCACCGAGGCGTCATACACACGTGCAAAGGTTCGGTCCGTGGCGTAACCCACACAGCCTGTGCTGATAATGATGTCTGCGTCCGCCAGGGCGCAACGTTCCTTTACCGTTAAGTCCCGGGTTTCCAGATTAGCCGGGATGCCAGTCTCCAGGAGGCCCTGGTTCTGCGCATAACGAACAGCGCGAAATGATGGGTCCACGCCGACGAACCTGATGTCATCACGAAGGCCGCGATCGCGAAAGAACGCGCGATGCTCGATTTCGTGGCGGCGTGACAGCGATCCGCTGGAGCCTAGATATGCAGCATACAGATCGTCGAGATCGAGATCGGTGCGCAGTAAGGCAGCGTTGACGCCATAGGAGCAACCGACATCGATAATCTTTAACTGGGTCTTGTTTCGAAGGCGTCGATAATTGGCGAAGATCGTTTCGAAGACCGGCTTGGCCTGACTTGGGAGTATATAGTCCAAGGCCATATGCGCGCGAAAATAGGCGTGCGGCCACTTGCGGTTATACGCTCCCGAGAAGTCATGCTTCTCCCACTGAATGCTGTTGCGCACACTTGCCATCTCACTATTGTCCTTCTCACTACCCCTAACTTTTTGGGCTCGCAGGAGACGGTCTTCTGCCCAAGGTCGACAGGCGCGGCGAGCGAATTCGGTCGCGGTTACCCGCGACGAATTACGGTCGGCAGTTGCTGCCGCGTCGCAGAGCTTCAACATTCGTGCCACTTGCACCGAAAAAAGCCTCAGAATTGATTTTTTGCATGTTTTCAAATGACTTACCTGGTGTGCAACAGGAAACCAGGCCGACCATCACCGTGTCGCGGACGCGACTAACCAGACAGTAGGTGTCGGGTGTCCGCGTTGACAAAGGAACGGGCGGACAGGATTCCTCCAGTTGTGTGCGTCAAGTTCTGCAAAATGGCTTGGCAGTGACGTGGTGCGTCCGCCGCGCCGCCCCTGTGTAGCGGAGCGGCGGGCGCACCGGCCGCTTCAGGCGGCCAATGCCCTCAGGCTCTCCTTCTTGTGCTCGCGCAGATGCTCCATGTTGAGGTAGCGGGTCGCCTCGAGCCAGGTCTCATGGATCTCCACCGCCAGCGCCCGCACCAGCCGCAGACAGCTCCGCGGGCTAGGGAAGATGCGCGCGACCAGTGTGCGCCGCTTGATGTCCTGGTTCAGCCGTTCCAGCATGTTCGTAACCGGTATGATCATGACGGTGCCATCCGATCCCCGCTGGAGATGAGCGATTTTCGGCGTATGGTGCGACCATCCGGGACAGGGGCACCGGGAGCAAGCCAAGTGCGGGCAGGCCGATGTATTCGATGCTGCGAGCTCGCGTTAGTAGCTGGCCGCCCCTGCGACCTGCCCGGTTGGGCCGAGAGCGCGGATCCGTCGTCGCCCGCCGGCTCCCGACTGTTTGAGGAGGAGCCGATGAGACGTGTGATTGGAATGGACATCCACCGCACCTTTGCGGAGGTGGTGGTTTGGGAAGACGGCCGGCTGCGCCATCACGGACGGGTCGATATGACCCGCTCGGGACTGGAAGGGTTTGGCCGCAGTTTGCGAAGGACGGATGAGATTGTCGTCGAGGCTACGGGCAACGCCATGGCGGTGGTGCGGCTTCTGTCGCCCTATGTCGGCCGGATGATTGTCGCCAACCCGATGCAGGTGAAGGCGATCGCCCATGCCAGGATCAAGACCGACAAGATCGATGCCGGGGTTCTGGCGCAGCTCCATGCCAGCGGCTTTCTGCCGGAGGTCTGGGTTCCCGATGAGCGGACTGAGCGGCTTCGCCGCCTCGTCGCGCGGCGCAACCAGGTCGTGCGGCACCGCACGCGCGTGAAGAACGAGGTGCATGGCATCCTGCAGGCGCACCTCGTGCCGAAGTGCCCGCATGCCGATCTGTTCAACCGTCGGGGTCGCGCCTGGCTCGAGCAGCAGGTGCTTCCCTACGACGAGCGGACCGCTATCGCCCGCCACATCCGCGAGATCGATCGCCTAGCCGAGGATCTGGCTGACCTCGATCGCGACATCGCACGGGAAGCGGTTGATGATGTGCAAGTCCGGCGGCTTCAGACGATCACCGGCGTCAATGCTATCGTCGCGAGCGGTATCATCGCCGCCGTCGGCGACATCCGGCGGTTCCGCGAGCCGCAGAGGCTGGTGAGCTACTTCGGCCTCAATCCGCGTGTGCGCCAATCCGGTCTTGGCTTGGCGCAATATGGCCGGATCAGCAAACATGGGCGTTCCCATGCCCGCGCTATGCTGGTCGAGGCCGCCTGGGCGGCGGCGAAGGCGCCCGGACCGCTCAGAGCCTTCTTCCTGCGCATCCGCAACAAGCGCGGCCATCAGGTCGCCGCCGTGGCGGTCGCCCGCAAGCTCGCGGTGATCTGGCATCTGCTGACAAAGGAGCAGGACTACTTCTGGGCTCGCCCGGCGCTGGTGGCGGCAAAGCAGAGGCAGCTCGCTCTCAAGGCTGGCGCGCCGGGCGAGCGCGGTGTCGGTCGCCGCGGTTCGGCTTACGCCTACAACGTGAAGGAGTTGCGAAACAGCGAGAAAGCCGCGGCCGAGAATGCCGAGCGTGCCTACGAGCTGATGGTTCGGCATTGGCGGCCACGCGGGCCGAAGCGGCGCACGGACGCCACAAAGGAGGAACGACTATAAGGCTGCGTGGCGGCACTCTCATCCCCTACACCACTCTTTGCCACGTGGTCGTCCGTGCCGGACAAATATAGCATAGGGAAAGTGCCGGCACGACCGGCCGTCTCGGTCCCCTCCAGACTGGCGCCGTGCTCGACGCCGTCAAGGCGTGGCCTTGAAACCTCGCAGCCGGCCGTGCCGCCAATCGCACCGGCCAGCCTTGACTGCTTTCGACTCGCTCGCACGGGAAATCCGTGTGGGCCGCCGGGACGAAGAAACAGGCTCACCTGAAGCCGAACAAAGAAACGAACAGGAGTCGAAAAAGCCAAAAAGCCGAAATCAGGCTTGTCGATGTCATCCGTCGACTTCATGTGCTTGTGGTGGGCAAGCGGCAGCCGATAGAAGCTCAGCGTCTCCTCGATGTTGTCCTCCACCCAGCTCACCAGCCTTGGGTACTTGGCCTGCCATTTGGCGATCCATTGCGCCAGATCGCGCTTGACCTCGGCAAGGTCGCGCCGGTCGTAAAACCATCTGAGTTCCATCAGGCAATCGTCGTCGACCTTGCGCGGCACATAATCGAGCGCGTTCCTGAGGAAATGCACATAGCAGCGCTGCCAGACGGCCTCGGGCAGCACTTCCTGGATCGCTGCCCTGAGCCCCGGATGATCGTCGGAGACGACGAACTCGACGCCGGCGAGCCCGCGCTGCTTGAGCCGGCCACGAATTCGCGCCAGCTCGAATGGCTTTCCCGGTTGGCCAGCTCCACGCCCAGACCTTGGCGCCGGCCCTCCCAGTCCACCCCGATCGCCACCAGAACCGCCTGGCTGGCGATCACGCCGGCCTCGCGAGCCCGCTCGTAGCGCGCGTCCAAAATGAGATACGGATAGCTCTCCTTGAGCGGCTGCTCAAAGAACGCCTTCAGCGCTTCATCCAGCCGCACCGTCGCCGCGCTCACCGTCGCGGCCGAGAAGGCGTGACCGCACAGTTCCTCGGTGATCGCCTTCACCTTGCGCGTCGACACCCCTTGCACATACATCTCGACCAGCGCCGATACCAATGCCTTCTCCGAGCGCTGATAGCGCTCAAACAGCTCCGTCGAGAACCGGCCCGTCCGATCCTGCGGAACCCGCAGTTCCAGCACGCCAACCCGCGTCACAAGCCGGCGTTCGTAGTAGCCGGACCGGTAGCCGACCCGCTCCGCGGTCCGCTCGCCCTTCTCAGCTCCCAGCGCCTCCGTCATCTCGGCTTCCAGAACCTCCTGCACCACACTTTGCAAAACCCGTCGAAAGCCGTCCGCGTCCGACAGCAGCAGCGCTTTCAACTCTGGCCCGTTGAGCTTAACTTCTTGCTTGGTCATGGCACCCTTTCCACGGGATCGGTGAATCGCAACGTCACCAGCGTGCCATGGCCGCCCACTCAGCCGACCGGGCGCTTCTCTTTCTTCAGAGCTTTGCAGAACCTTCAGGACACTATCATTCCTCCGGGTTTTTGCCCTCTTTGAGTAGCCCTTGAACAGGGGGTCTTCGCCTGTCCATCACGCAATCTAGGCAACGGCAACTGCCCTAGGGTAGCAGGGCGTGAATGGTCTTATCGGCATTCAGCTTCTTCGTAGCTATCCGGCGATCGCTTCGCCGGAGGCTACGGTCACCAAACTTGCGAGATCTTCCTGGCTGGTCTCGGCGGCGAGGGTGTGCTGCACCGAGCTTAAGCCGCTCCTTGCCCTTTGCGGCTCCCGAAAGATATAAGTGCGGCTCGCCGGGTCGTCGTCGACGATGTGACGGTCTTCACGCCATTCTGCTCTCAAGCGCCGCAGCCGCGGCCTTCGTTAATTGATCATGATGCGTTCGGAGGCGTAACTTCCCGGGCTCGCGGGAAGACGACAGGCGGCTGCCGTTCAAGAAGACGCGGTGATGGATATGGGCGTGGACTGCCCGTGCAAGGTTTGACTTTCAACGTCCCGGCCTATCGAGACATAGTCTTCGGCGCTTTGGGCGTGGGTAACGCGCACCGCGTCCTGTTCGATAATCGGGCCCTCATCGAGATCGGCTGTGACATGATTCGCCGTAGCCCCGATCAGCTTGACGCCGCGCTCATAAGCCTGCTTGTAGGGATTGGCGCCCTTGAAGCTCGGTAGGAAAGAGTGATGGATGTTGATGATCTTGCCCGACATCTTGTGGCACATGGCATCCGACAGCACCTGCATGTAGCGACCAAGCACGATCAGTTCGGTGCCTGAGCTTTCAACCAACTGTAGGATCTGGGCTTCGGCCTGCGGCTTGTTTTCCTTCGTCACCTTAATGTGGTGAAAGGGAATGTCATGGTTCACCACGACCTTTTGGTAGTCGAAATCGTTTGAGACGACGCCGACGATGTCGATCGGCAGAGCCCCGATCCGCCAACGATCCAGAAGGTCGTTGAGGCAATGGCCAAAGCGCGAGACCATCAATAGCACCTTCATCCTTTGCGTTTGCATGTGAAGCTCTGCTTCCATTTGCAATTTTTCGCCAATTGGTCTTAGCTACTCGGCGAGTGCTTCGGCTCGTTGCCCGCCCTCGGATATGAATGAGACGCGCATTAAGAAGCGGCCAGTGCTAAGATCGTCGGGTCGCGAGCTATCGACGATATTGCAACCCCATTTCGCAAAGAAAACCGGATACGGCAGCTATTATTATTGGCATTGATTCACATGTTGCTGTGAGGACATAAGTAGTCATCCGTTGCCTTTACGGATTGTCGGAAACAAGGTTCGCTTCTTTGTGAGAAGGTGGGCCATAAAAGCGGCTCGAAGCTTTCGGAGCCCGGCCTGTCGTCCAGGGCATGAGGTCACCCGACCAAAACAAACCTTGCAATCCGGCCGCTCAGGAGATAAACCAATGATGCGCCAAACGCTCCAGGTCCACGTTCCGTCCGGATAACTGCAACGACTGTCTTGCTGCTCCACATTTCGCGGTGCGGCAGGACCGCGGCCAATGCGCGGGGCGATGCCGCCGCGAAACGCAACACGTTCCGCCCGACAGGTCGACGTCAATCCCGCAGGCGCCGTCGGCTCGCGCGGCGTTGCCTCGACCTCGACCGGGATGAAACTTGGCAGGCATTCCCTCGCGCGGACAAGGCCAGCGACGCGGCGCAAACCGTCGACAGGACTCGGCTGACGCCACTATGATCACCTCCGAGATGTCGCGCCCGTTTCCGCGCTTCCGCGACAATCCGCACCTTCTCATCGTCCGATCACGCGCGATGCTGCCGGTGGCCAGAAATCAGCTCGATGCTCCGATAGCCGCTGAAGGCTTCAAGCCTGACACCAAGCCTGACCGCATCCGACATCGCAATACTCTCGCCTCAACGCCGACAAGAATATCCGACACTCCGAGGTCACGTGGGGAGCTGATGACGCTTACGATAATGATTGTCATGGAAGCTTTCCGTTTTCAGACGTACTCAGCGCACATGAGGGCAAGATCATCCCACAGGCTTTCGGCAAAGCTGCGCAGAACCATAATTTCGAAAGCGTCGTCGCCCACGCGGGTCAGGTGCGCCGCGATGTGGCCGATCAGCGTGGTCGTCGAGTGACCGACCGGGAACGCGGCAAGCGACAGATCGACCGCGGTGCCCTTAGCCAGCACCCGCTCGACCATGGGGCCTTTCGCCAGCATTCGAACGCGGCCCTGGCTTTGGTCGACGCCAAAGGCGTCCGGCTTTAGCGCTTCGAATAGCGCCGAAAGCTCCGCATGTGATTTCATGCCGTTGCCGACGAGAAACCACTGGCCGGGGCCGGCGGCGCGAACCGCCTGCTCTGAACCGTCGGAGAGCGGCCCAAGACGTGCAGCAAGACCCTCGTCGCCCGGCTTGCCGAGAACATGTATGACATGGCCTTCGGCGAGGGCTTCGAGGGCGATCCGGTCGGAAACAATCGGACGCATGGTGGCCAGAGCGGGCCGTAGGGTGATGCGGAATTCAGACATGAAGCTTCTCATTTTCTGGATCGACGAAAACCGGATGGCAGAGGCGGCCGCGTGTGAACTCATTGCGCAGGCCATTCCAGATTATCACGTCCTCGCCATGCCGTTCGGAACCGCGCTTAACGAGCGCCAGACCGATCGTGGAGCCAACATGCGGCGAGTAGGCTGAAGAGGTGACATAGCCCTGGTCATTTTCGAGTATGGGGGCCGCATCCTTTGCGAGGATATGCGAGCCGTTGCGGAAGGAGTTGTTAGAATCGAGCGGCATGACACCGACGAGCTGCGGCCGGTCAAGCGCAACAAGACCTTCGCGGCCCACCATGGCCTTGCCAATGAAATCCTCCTTGGCGGCGGACACCATCTTGCCGAAGCCGAGATCGCCCGGCACCACGGTCCCGTTGATTTCGTTATGGGTGACGTGGCCCTTCTCGATTCGCATTACGCCGAGCGCTTCGACGCCATAAGGCTGGATGCCGTGCTCGCGGCCCGCCTCCATCAGTGCGTCGGCGACGCCTTCGCCATAGCCGGCTGGAACCGCCACTTCATAAGCCAGCTCGCCGGAGAAGGAGATCCGGAACAGGCGGCCATGGAGCTGACCGCCAAACAGGGACACTTCCTTGGCGGCGAGGAACGGGAAGGCCGCGTTCGAAATATCCTCATCGACGATCTTCTGTAGGATCGTTCGGGATTTCGGCCCGGCGATCGCCATCTGCGCCCACTGGTCAGTTGCCGACGCAAGCCGTACGTCGAGTTCCGGCCACAATGCCTGCGAGCAGAATTCGAGGTGATTCATGACGCCTGCAGCATAAGCCGTAGTGGTGGTCATGAAAAAATGATGGTCGGACAGGCGGCTGGTCGTGCCGTCGTCATAGATCATGCCGTCTTCACGCAACATCAGGCCATAGCGCGCCTTGCCGACCGGCAGTTTCAAAAAGACGTTTGAATAGACGCGGTTGAGGAATTCGGCGGCATCTTTGCCGCAGACCTCGATCTTGCCAAGCATGGACACATCGCAAAGGCCGGCATTGATGCGGGCGTTTTTGACTTCGCGGTCGACACTTTCGCGCCAGGTTGTCTCGCCGTTACGTCGGAACCACGAGGAACGATACCAGAGGCCGGTCTCGACAAAGACCGCGCCGTTTTTCTTGGCCCAGTCATGCAGCGGCGACTTGCGCACCGGCTGAAAGTGGAAACCGTGATAGGCGCCGGTGAGCGCTCCGAAGGAGACCGGCGTATAGAAAGGACGGAAGGTCGTCGTGCCGACATCCGCAGGCGAGATGCCGCGCGCTTCGGCGAGCAGACCGATGGCGTTGACGTTGGAGAGCTTGCCCTGATCGGTCGCCATGCCCAACGTCGTGTACCGCTTGGCCAGCTCCACGTCGCCATAGCCTTCCTGCACGGCGAGGCCGAGATCCTTGCGATGTACGTCGTTCTGGAAGTCGACAAAAGCCTTGCGCTTGACGCCCGGAATAGTCCACAGCGCCTTGGTCGGACGCGTCTGCGCCGCCATATCGCCTTCAACCGTACGGAAATCGGCCGGCGTCGCCGAGAAGCCCATGTCTGAGACCATAACTGAGGCTTTGGCGGCGCCTTTTGCCAGCGAAGCGGCAATGCCCGCCGCGCCTAAGGCCGCGCCTGCCAGCTGCAAACCGTTCAACCTCTCCGGCGCAAGAAATGCAGCCTGCTCGTCGGACCAAACGGGCTTGCCGCCACGATGGCAGGCAAGATGAATGACGGGGCTGAAGCCGCCGGCCACCGCGAGCGCATCCACTTTCAGGGTTTCCTTGGAGCTGCCCTTCAAAATTTCGATGGCCGAGAGGGCCTTGCCGCCCTTGGCATCCGATACTAGCGCACCCTTCAGGACCCGTCCCCTGCCTGCATAGGCCGCACAGCCTTCTGCGCGACTGTCGATGATCGCCACAGGCACGATGCCCCGCGCTTCGAGATCAAGAGCGAGCGCATAGCCGCTGTCGTTCGTGGTAAAGATCGCCACCTCACGGCCGGGCACAACGCCATAGCGGTTAAGATAGGTGCGCATCGCGCCTGCCATCATCACGCCCGGAATGTCGTTGCCGCCGAAGACCAACGGGCGTCCCTCGGCACCGGTCGCCAGAAGCGCCTGTTTCGCGGCGATGCGCCACAGCCGCTCGACCGGGACTTTCGCCTGCGGCAAAGCGACGTGCTTCTGCACTCGCTCGACCGCGCCGAACACGTTGCCGTCATACCAGCCGAACACAGTGGTGCGGTCGAGGATGCGTATGTTCGGGAGCGATTCCAGCTCGGCCGTCGTTTGACGGACGAATTCCACCGCGGTCGCGTCGCCGATCCTGGCTGTTTCCGACAGGAGCGAACCGCCGAGCATCGAATGCTCGTCGGCCAGGATCACCCGCGCGCCGGATCGTCCCGCAGTCAGCGCAGCGGCAAGGCCGGCAGGGCCGGCGCCGATGATCAGAAGGTCGCAATGCGCCCAGCATTTCTCATAGGTATCCGGATCCGCTTCATAGCTTGCCTTGCCGAGACCGGCGGCCTTGCGGATGAAGGGCTCGTAGACCTTTTCCCAGAATTGGGTCGGCCACATGAATGTCTTGTAGTAGAAGCCGGCGCCGAGGAAGGCCGATAGCAGGCTGTTCAGGGAGCCGATGTCGAAATGAAGTGACGGCCACCGGTTCTGGCTCTTCGCTTCCAGCCCCTGAAATAGTTCCTGCATGGTGGCGCGAGTATTCGGCTCGGTGCGGCCGCCCCGACCGATGGTCACCAGCGCATTCGGCTCGGCGGCACCGGCGGTCAGGATACCGCGCGGACGGTGATACTTGAAGCTGCGACCGACCAGAAGCTGTCCGTTGGCGAGCAGCGCCGAGGCGAGGCTGTCGCCGGCAAAGCCGAGCATTCTTTTACCATCAAAGGAAAAAGACAGCCTCGCCTGGCGGTCGATAATGCCGCCATTCTGCAAACGGTACGATGTCATGGGCGCCTATCCTTGCGCGAGCGCCGCATAGCGGCTCGCTTCTATCTCGTGGGTGGCGGTATCGCGGGTCACCACCAGCCAGCGGCGGCAGCCAGAGGTATGGTGCCAGTATTCCTCATAGGCACCACGCGAGTTGTCGCGCAGATAGACGTAGTCCACCCAGGCTTCCTTGCCGGCGTCGGGCGCGGGCCGGGCGAGCGCCGCGCCCTTCACGGTGAATTCTTCCTTCGGCCGGGAGCCGCAGTGGGGGCAGGGGATGAGACTTGCCATCGTGCAATACCTTGAGGGTCAGTGAAGGTTGGGCTGGGCGCCCTGACCCTTTTCGTCGATCAGATAGCCGCGCACGAAACGGTCAAGCCGGAAGGCGCGGGCGAGCTCGTGCGGCGTGCCCCGTGCGAGCAGATGCGAGAAGCAGAAGCCCGATGCCGGCGTCGCTTTGAAGCCACCATAACACCAGCCGGCATTGAGGTAGAGATTGTCGATATGGGTACGGTCGATGATCGGCGAGCCGTCCATCGACATGTCCATGACGCCGCCCCAGGAGCGCAGCACGCGCACACGGGAAATGCCTGGGATCATCGCCTTGCCCGCCTCGGCGACATGCTCGACGGTGGCGAGATTGCCGCGTTGGGCGTAGGAATTATAGCCGTCGATATCGCCACCGAAGACCAGGCCGCCCTTGTCGGATTGCGAGACGTAGAAGTGGCCCGCACCGAAGGTGACCACGCAGTCGATGAAGGGCTTCAGGCCTTCCGACACGAACGCCTGGAGCACATGGCTCTCGATCGGCAGCTTGATGTCGGCCATTTCGGCAACGCGTGAAGAATTGCCGGCGGCTGTGAGCCCCAGTCTGCCGCAGCCGATAAAACCGCGGGTTGTCTCGACGCCGACGACCTTGCCGTTTTCCCGGCGGATGCCGGTCACCTCGCAATGTTGGATGATGTCGACGCCGCGGCTGTCGGCGCCCCGGGCATAGCCCCAGGCCACTGCATCATGCCGCACCGTGCCGCCACGCCGCTGAAGAAGGCCGCCCTGGATGGGAAAGCGGGCATTGTCAAAATCGAGGAAGGGCAGTTTGGCGCGCACCGCCTCGCGGTCGAGCAGCTCGGCATCGACGCCATGCAGCAGCATGGCGTTGCCGCGTCGCGTATAGGCGTCGCGCTGCGCATCGGAATGGTAGAGATTCAGTACGCCGCGCTGGGAGACCATGGCATTGAAATTGAAGTCCTGCTCCAGGCCTTCCCAGAGCTTCATCGACAGTTCGTAGAAGGGATTATTGCCCGGCAGCAGGTAGTTCGAACGGATAATCGTAGTGTTGCGGCCGACGTTACCGTTGCCGATATGGCCTTTTTCCAGCACGGCGACATTGGTGATCCCGAATTTCTTGGCGAGATAATAGGCGGTCGCCAGGCCGTGGCCACCGCCACCGACGATGATCACGTCGTAGCGGGACTTCGGCTCCGGCTGGCGCCAGGCCCGCACCCAAGCCTTGTTGCCGCAAAGCCCGTTGAGAAATAGAGATAGAGCCGAATATCGCATGTAATGCCAATGCCCGCTGGAGGTGATGCCTGATAGCCTAGGCCGAGTTTCACGATCTGAATTGCACAGATAGGACGTCGTGAAGTAAAATTGGGCCATGGTGTCGATTGAAACAAAGGCCCTCCACCGCATTGGCTTTCTGCTCGTGCCAAATTTCGCGCTGATGTCCTATGCGTCCGCCAGCGAGCCCTTGCGCGCTGCGAACCTAATCGCCGGCGTACCGCTCTATGATGCGGTGCCGCTTTCTTCCTCTGGCGACCCGGTGCGAAGCTCGTCGGGCCTCAATGTCGAATGCGGCGACCTGCTGCTCCAAGGCAGCGCTTGCCATACGCTCTTCGTCTGTGCCGGCGGCAGCCGCCGCGATTGGATGGATCGGGACGGGCTTTATGGCACGCTGCGCAAGCTCTCGCGGCAAGGAATCAGGATCGGCGGCATATCGTCGGGTGCCTACCTTCTGGCTGCAGCAGGCCTCCTGGACAATCGCGACTTTACCGTTCACTGGGAACATGCCGGGCTTCTGAAGGAAGCCTTTCCACGTCTGTCGCCCCGGCAGGCGCGCTATGTCATAGACGGCGACCGGATCACCTGCGGGGGTGGTATAGCGCCGCTCGACATGATGCATGCGATGATTTCCGAGCGGATGGGCTCGCATTTCGCTCGCCGCGTTAGCGACTGGTATCTCCACACGGCGGTCAGTGAGCCCACCGCGCCGCAGCGCAGCTCGGCGGCGGAGCGCTTCGGCACCCATCATCCGGCGCTGCTGACAAGCCTGGAAAAGATGGAGGCGGCCATCGAACAGCCATTATCCCGCGACGCTATGGCGAAGGTCGCTGGCGTCAGCGTTCGCCACCTAAACAGATTGTTCGCAGACCACTTGGAAATCGGATTTCTTGAAGCGTATCGAAACGTCCGCTTGGATCACGCACGCCGTCTTTTGGAGCAGAGCCCGCTGTCGGTCTCCGAGATCGCGTTCGCCACCGGATTTTCTAGTGCGGGTCATTTTTCCAAAGTGTTCACTGCACGCTTCGCCATCACCCCGGGCCGGCTTCGGGACAGAATAAGGGAAAGCAAGCGATGATCAGTCGGCTCTGCTTTCATCAGGTCCGAGCAAGTATGGTCGGGCAAGCGCCGCCTCAAGGCCATTGCTGACCGTAGTCTCAAAGTTGCCGGCGATCATCGCTCCAGCGCTACCGAATCCTTTGACCAATCCTCAGGTCCATCGCAACTGGGTTGAAAGAGCGCCTTCAGCACCTTTCAGCACGGGCATGACGGCCTGCACGCAACGACCCGGATCAATTACCCTCGCCACAGCATCTCGCGCCATTGCCCCGGGCGAGCAGAGCGGGAAATGCAGGCCTGAAACTGTTAATCCAGTGAAATAAGCCACGTCGAGTGCCGAACGTAACTCGTCAGCTTCGCCCCAAGCGGAATAATGCGCTCTGCGACGACGCGATCCTTATCCGTTAGGTTCGGCGACGCGACCCGTGGTGTGTAGGACTGCCTGAATTCTGCCGCAGCATTCGGCAGGGATCGGACGATGCACTCCGTTCCAATTTGCGGGGAAAGCGTCGTCATGACGGAAATCGAGAGCTTCCTTCGATCGCGATGTCGACCGACCGAAGATCACCTGGTTAGACCGAAACGACGATGGCAGAGGCTTCCTCGGCAAGGAGCTTTGTTATTCGATCTCCTTGAACGCGGGGCACTCGACCCCTGCACGAGCCGGTTGGCTAAGAGCATTTTCGTTCTGCAATAGGTCGCCCGGAATGGCGGATCTTGCCAGCTCCTTCGGGGGCACGTCGTGGAGTGCACCAACCTGTCAACTTGGAACCTGCGTCGCCCCAAGCCGTTCGACGGAGATCGTTGCCGACAGGGATGGTCAGCGGGTCGTCTTTCCCACGTATTCGTTATGAGTTACGAAGCAGGCTGGAGCTCCGTTTGCTTAGTTAGTTGACTGGTTTTGCCGACCGCTGGGCGGACTGGCGCCGCAGCACTCCCATCAGGATCATCAGCACCAAAGAGAGAACGATCCAGGTGGTGGCGACGGCCAGAATGGTAGGACTGATCTGTTCACGCAGTCCGGACCACATTTTGCGGGGAACCGTGTAGTAGGCCGGACTTGGGGACAAAAAGAGAGTGATTACAGCTTCGTCGAACGACGTCACGAAGGCCAGTGCGGCGCCGGAAAGGACGCCAGGCGCGATAAGTGGCAGCGTGACGCGACGAAAGACCATCGTCGGATGCGCGCCGGAAATGAGACCCGCCCGCACCAACCCCTGATCGAAGTTCGAAAGGCTGGCCAGTGCGGTTACTACGACGAAAGGCAGTCCCAAGGTAGAATGAGCGAGCACCAGCCCGAGAAAGCTGTCAACGAGACCTACCTTGGCAAAGACGAAATATGTTCCGGTAGCCAACACCACAATCGGGACGATCATTGGGGCCAAGAGAAGGCTCACGATCAGGCTTCGCATGGGGAGGCGCTTATTGAGGCCCAAAGCAGCAAGGGTACCAAGCGCGGTCGCCACAAGCGTCGAAAGAATCCCGACGAAGAAGCTGTTGCGGACGGCGACTCTCCAACCTGCATCTGAAATGAATGCTTCGTACCATCGGCTCGAGAACGCCTCCGGCTGAAAGTGCAGCATACCCTTGGTGAATGTGAAGTAGGGCTCCGCATTGAAGGAGAGCGGCACGATGATGATTATCGGCGCAATGAGAAAGATCACGATCGCCCAGCAAATGACGCGGAAGAGAACCGACCAAACTATCTCGACGGTGTAGCTGTTCATATCGCGTTCCTCAGTTCACCAGCCGGTTGGCGCCGAAATATCTGTGATAGACGGCGTAGAGGATCAGGACGACAGATAAGAGTATCATACCCAGGGCCGCGGCTAGACCCCAGTTGAGCGACGACTGGACATGGAACGCGATGATGTTGGAGATCATCTGACCGGATTGTCCGCCGACAAGAGCGGGCGTGATGTAGTATCCTACGGCAAGGATAAAGACGAGAAGAGCTCCCGATCCAATGCCCCGCAGTGTGTTTGGAAAGTAGACCTTCCTGAAGGCGTAGAACCGATGCGCACCCAGCGATTGGGCAGCACGCATGTACATCGGAGGTATCGAAACCATCACGCTGTAAAGCGGGAGGATGAAGAAGGGCAGAAGAATGTGCGTCATGGCGATCAGGGTGCCGGCAAGGTTGTAGATCATTCTCACCCTGTTCTCGTCCGAGATGATCCCGAGGTAGACGAGCAGGTCGTTTAGAACGCCCTGAGATTGCAGAAGCACGATCCAGCCGGTGGTACGAACAAGCAGGGACGTCCAGAATGGCAAAAGGACGAAGACGATCATAATCGAGCCGAGAAGGTTCGACGACGTCGCGATCAAATAGGCCACGGGATAGCCAAGAAAGATGCAGAGTGCTGTCACTGAAAACGCAACGAAAAAGGTTCTCGCGAAGAGCGTCGTGTGGATGCGGTTCTCTTCAGGGACGCGTTCGACGGCGCCTGAGGCGCTCCGGCGGAGATCCACCGCTGCCAGGTAATAGTTGGCGCTCACTGAGCTACGCAACCGATTGATGGCCTGCCAGGTCGATTGTTCACCCCACACAGGATCCGCTCGAAAGAACCATTCCGAATAATGATCGGTGGGAGGGTTCTGCCCGAGGCGCCGCGCCGTTCTTGTGAGAGCACTACGAAGCCCAGCGGCCTCGACGTTCAGTCGATTTGCGATCGAGCCAACGATGTCAACCTGTCGAGCCTCGATAAGGTCCTGTGCGAGCGCCTGAAACGTCTGCTCGTCGGGGGCACCGCTTCCACTCCAATTCTGAAGTGCCTCTACGGTCTGCGGCAGTCCATCGTGAATGGTCGGGTCGTAAACGCTCAAGCGGAGAATGTAGCCGAGCGGAAGGAGGAAGGTGAAGAACAGGAACAGCAACGCAGGCGCCAGAAGGAGAAGGCCCTTCCGCGTTTCGCTCCGTCGAGACCGCGCGACCTGCCGAGCGAGTTCTTTAGGTGTCGCAACGACAGCCGCAGCCCCATCAGCCATGGCCAGGCACTCCATCGGATGAAAAGGCGCGCGCGTCGGTGGCTTGCCAACCGAGGAGCACGGCCTGACCGACGGAGATTTGTGCCAGCTCGCCCCTGTTCAGCTGTTTCATGGTCACGGTCTGCCCGTCCTCGAGCTGACACGACAGGCGCAGATGATCTCCGAAGTAGACCACTTCCTTTGCGACGGCTTGGGCGGTGTTGGCGAAATCCGCACCATCATGTGCCAACGACACGCGCTCCGGACGAAGCGAGACCACCGCGCCATCACCCCGCTTCAAGGATCCGACCGCGACGCATTGCATGTCGACTTTTCCGACGGTCACGAGGCACTCGTTGCGAGCAGCCGAAGAGATCACGCCGCTCAAGTGGTTATTTTCGCCCACGAATGACGAGACGAATGCCGTTTCAGGCGATTCATAAATCGCGCGGGCAGGACCGACCTGTTCAATAATGCCGCTGTTGAATACCGCCACGCGGTCGGACATCGCCAAGGCTTCGTCCTGATCATGCGTGACATACACCACGGTAAGGCCGAGTTCCTCGTGCAGGTGCTTGATCTCCATCTGTATGTGTTCGCGAAGCTGCTTGTCGAGCGCGCCTAAGGGTTCATCCATCAGCACAAGCGACGGTTCGAACACCAGAGCACGGGCCAGCGCCACTCGCTGCTGCTGTCCACCTGAAAGCTGAGCGGGGCGACGGCGCGCCAATGCGCCCATGCGGATCCGTTCCAGCGCGGCGCTTACGCGCGATGCAATCTCCGGCTTCGGCATCTTGCGCGCCACGAGGGGAAACGCCACGTTCTCCTCAATGGTCATGTGAGGAAACAAAGCATAGTTTTGAAAGACCATGCCGATATCCCTCCGGTGAGGAGGAACGTTCGTTAGATCGCGGCCTGCTACGGTGATCTTGCCGCCGGTGGGCCGCTCGAAACCTGCAAGCATCATCAGCGACGTTGTCTTGCCCGACCCGGACGGGCCCAGCATCGTGAGAAATTCTCCCTTTGCTATAGCAAGGGAAAGGGACTGCACGACAAGCGAAGACCCGTCGTAGCTCTTTTGCACTTCGTGGAAATTCACGAACGCTCTGGCGTCGCTATTCATGATCTCTCGTTCTGGCTCGTGGTACTGGCGCATCCACCGCATCAGATCCGATGGCCGGAGCAACGCCCCGACCATCTCAGCGGGCAAGCAATTCGTGAACGAATTACTTCGCCATCCAGGTCGCCCAGCGCTGGTTGATCTCGTCCTGATGATCTGCCCAGAACTCGAGATCGTTCGCAAGAGACGTCTTGAAATTGGCTTCGTATGTCGGCAGGCTGGTCCGGATCGTCTCCGGGATCAAAGACTGCGAGGATTTTCTGACCGGACCGTAACTGATATACTTCGTCACGTCGGCAAGGCGCTGGCCTGTCGTCGAGAACTTCACAAAGTCCAGAGCCGCGTCCTTGTTCTTGCTGGCCTTCGAGATCGCCCAGACGTCAAGGTTCCAGATCTGTCCATCCCAAACGATCTCGAAGGGTTTGTTCTCTTTCGAGATCGCGTCGTAGATACGGCCATTCGCGGCTGCCGTCATGACGACTTCGCCGTCTGCGAGAAGCTGCGGCGCCTGAGCGTGCGCGCCCCAGAACACTACGTCCTTTTTGATGGAGTCGAGCTTGGCAAACGCCCTGTCGAGACCTTCCTTGGTCGCGAGCGTTTCGTAAACCTTGTCGTTCGGCACGCCATCGGCCATGAGCGCCCACTCGAGATTGACGTTTGGCTTGTTGCTCAGCCCGCGCTTGCCCGGAAACTTCGTAAGGTCGAAGAAATCGGCAATAGTCTTGGGTCCGCCGTTCGGGAACTTGGCCTTGTCGTAGGCGACGATATTCGACCACATGATGGTTCCGACGCCGCAATCCATCAGGGTGCCTGGCAGGAAGTCGTCCTTGGCGGCAGTTCCATCGGCCGCCGGAGCGAGCTGGGAGGCGTCGATCTTTTCGATGAGCCCGTCATCGCAAGCTCTGAGCGCATCCTGAAGTTCAAGGTCGATCACATCCCAAGCGCCGTTGCCGGATTGAACCTGGGATCTAAGTTCTGCGAGACCGCCGTTATAATCAGCGGTGAGTACCTTGGCGCCTTTCTCGGCCGTGTAGGGTTCGATAAAGGCCTTTGACTGACTGGCCGTGTAGGCACCTCCGAACGACGCGACAACCAGTTGGTCCGCGGCGAAGCTTGTGGACGAAACGGTGGGGATGCTAGTAATCGCAGCCACTAGATATAGAACCTTGTTCATTCTTGTTCCTCCTCTGAATTGACCGATCTTCACGCCGGCTTGGTCGATTGAATTTAAAAGCGGCTAGGCCGCGATCTTGTTTGTTCCTCGAAGAGTTTCCTCAAAAGCCTGCGCTACCGCCAGAAGCTCGGAGTCGCGATTGCGTCGGCCGACTAGCTGAGCTGATACAGGAAGGTAGGATCTCTCCTCGTGGACGGGGAGCGCGATAGCTGGTGCCCCCACGAGGTTGAAGAACGATGTGAACAGGGTCAGCGCGTTTCCTACGGGCAGACTGTCACCTCCCACGTCGACACGCACCGCACCAACTTTTGGGGCCGTGATCGGGCAACTGGGCGTCAGGAGAACGTCCACGGTGTTCATCGTCTCTGAGAACGCCCGATCATAAACCTCAAGCATGCGCTTGCACTGGATGTAGCTCTCTGCCGAAAGGAACTGTCCGAGCGCCATCCCGCTCAGCATGTCTTCCCCGAACGATGAGCGCGCATGCGCGAGATTGGGGCCATGATAGGCCAACGTCTCCGCCAACTGTATCGTCAGCGAAACTGTTCTTGCTTCCGCTTGGTCCGGGAGCTCGATTTCCGTGAACGAGGCCCCCATTTGCTCGAGGACAGATTTGGCCATGAGAAACGCATGACGGACGGGCGCGTCACTTCTTTCGGCCCACCCCCTTACGGTCCCGACCTTCAGGTTCCTGGGTACCGCTGCCTGACCAATAGCTGTCGTCTGATCGAGAACGAGGGCCACGTCTTCCACGTTGTTGGCAAAGATCCCGGCATGATCGAGAGACCAGCAGTACGGAATGACGCCTTGAAGGCTCATGCGCCCGAAGCTGGGTTTGAAACCAACTACTCCACAAAGTGCGGCTGGAACACGGACCGAGCCGCCAGTGTCCGTTCCCAGGGCGTAGGGCACGATTCCCGCCGCAACCGCGGCCGCCGACCCTCCGCTGGATCCTCCGGCCAGCCGGGTGGTGTCGAATGGATTGCGGGTCGTACCACTCCAGCCGTTCTCCCCCGTCGCGCCATACGCGAACTCGTGCTGGTTTGCCTTGCCGATCAGTACTGCGCCAGCCTGCTCCAGCCGCGTGATGACCAAAGCCGATGTGTCAGGCACATTGTCCTTGAGCACCGGACTTCCACCCGTTGTGAGAACGCCGGCGGTCTCGAACATGTCCTTTGCCGCGAAAGGCACACCCTCGAGCAGCACCCCATCATGGCCGTCTCTTCTCCGAGCGTCGGTTCTTGCCGCCCGCAAGAGTGCTTGATCCCGCATGATCGTTATGAAGCTGAAGTGCTCGGGATTCAGTCGTTCCGCTGCCGCCAAGCTCTCCTCGACGATTTCGACAACCGAGCGACCGCCTCGAATTTCTGTTGCGATCTGTTTAACGGATCTCCTGTCAGTCATTGGTGAGCCCCGAGCAGTAGTCATCGGGGCCCACCTGGCCCAAATCTTTACTTACGATACGATGGAGGTCAGAAATGACCTTTTCGAAGCTAGAGACGACGCCGAATGTCGGCGCGACGAGCTGCTCCAGATCCTTCTCGTCCCAGCGGCTGCCGAAGAATTCGGCGTTCATCGCTTTCAATGTAGCAAAGGTGGGTCGATTCATTGACCTGCCTCAAACGACTACGAGTTCGCGCGGATAGTTCGTCAGGTACTCAAATCCGGTATCGGTCACCACGATCGAGTCACCGACACGCCCGCCGAAGCTACCTTCGATCGTAATCCCTCCGTCGACCGCGAAGGTCATGCCGGCTTCGAGCAGACGCTTCTCTCCGCGCTTCAGTTCTGGGGATTCCAGGAATGACTGACCGACCGAACGACCAGTACGATATCCAGCCGCGAAGCCTGCTTCCGTATAGACTGCTTCTGCAGCGGCGTTTATTTCCTCGCATGCGATCCCCGGCTTGATTGCCGCGAGCGCCGCCTGCTGAGCGGCCACGGCGGTCTCGTAGACGCGTGCCTGCTCGTCCGTCGCCCCGCCGACGAAAAATTCACGGTCGAAGCCGAGCTTATAGTTGCGGAAGTTGGCGATCCCGCAGAAGCAGAGATAGATCGGGTCTCCCTTCCGGATGGTCCGAACAGAAGAACGGCGGTGCACCAGGCACACATCGGTGCCCGACTGCATGATCTGAAGATTGTAGATGGTGGGAGAGACGAAGCGATCCGTCTTCTCGTCGAGGAATGACGCTGCCTTCCTGGTGCCCGCTGCGATAACCGCCAGCGCGACCTCGTACTCCGGCAAGCCCTCGGCGATGACTTCGCGCGCGCCTTTCACCATCGCGACGGCGACTTCGCCCGCCTTGCGCATGGTTCCGATCTCATCCGCCGATTTGATCATCCGGATCTCCGAGATGACAGGCCCGGCATCGCCTACTTCGGCTCCATGAAGCATAGGGAGCAGATCATTGGCCACGAGCGCCGGGACCGATCGCTTCTCAATTGCAACTCGGCGCGCCTTTCCTTCGACCGCCGACTTGAGGACGCTGCGCCACTCGTCCTTGATGCCGTCGCTCCATGGGCGAATGTCAGTCACCCAGCTCATCCGTCCGCACATCTCCGATTCCATCAGGGGAGTGATAATGGACGGCTCACCGTCGACAGGAACCGTCATCAGGGTAGGACGACCGAAGTCTATGCCGAGGTAGTCCAGGTACTCGCCGAAGTAGGCGATGGAATCCGGGTTGGTCAGAATGGCGCTTTCGAAGCCCCCCGCCTGGAGCGCCTTCTTCAGTTTCTCGGTACGTTCCTGGCCAGGTCTCATAGTCTCGGATCTCTCAAGCTGTATGCAGGTTGGATTACAACAATGTTAAGCGGCCATCAAATACCTGTCAACTACGCCGCCGCAGCGGTTTTTCGACGGCTATCTTGCAAATTCGCGTTAGCTGTGTACAGGTAACGACCGGCTATAGGAGCGGACGGCAAATGCGACAGACTGGAACTGTGGAATATTCACTGGGCTGCGGAGGCATCCGGTTCGATGAGGGGCGCCATCACAAGGCCAAGCTAGGATTCGTTCTTCTGGCTATGGAGCAGACCATTGAAGAGGACATGTTCAACCTGGCTCCGCACGGGGTCGGCGTTCATTTCCAGAGAGCCCCGATGGCAAATAGGGTGGACGTCGAAACTTTGTCCGCCATGGCTTCGGGAATCGGTGACGCTGCTGCTCTGATCGTTCCGGAGGTTCAACTCGACGTCATTTGCTACGCATGCACTTCCGGAAGCGTCGTGATCGGCGAAGACAAGGTGTTCGCCGAACTCACGCGCGGTGCACCCGGCGCCAAACCGACGTCTATAATCTCCGGCGTCATGCGCGCCCTGAAGGCCGTGAATGCGAGGAAGATCACAGTCGCGACTCCTTATGTCGATCCGGTTAACGAGATCGAGCGGATTTATATGGAAGAACGGGGATTTGAGATCCTGAATATCCAGGGTTTGAACATTGAAAATGATGAAGACATGGTGCGGGTGACCCCTGACTACATCTATGAATTCGCGAAGCAGGTCGATCGAGCAGATTCCGATGCCATTTTTATCAGTTGCGGCGCCCTTCGCTCGGTGGACATTATCCAGGCACTTGAAGCAGAATCGGGTAAGCCTGTGATCACCAGCAACCAGGCGATGGTGTGGGATTGCTTGCGGTTGGCGGGGGTGAAGGACCGGAGCGACAAATATGGCCGACTTTTCAAAGAGAACTGATGTCTAAAGTCGCGACAGCATTTAAGCGAGAGGCGCCGAGAGTTGCGCCTCCTCGGGGCCAGTCAATCGAGATCCATCGTGTCCTTCGAGACCGGATCTGCCTGTTACAATATCGGCCCGGAGAACTGCTCGTCGAGACAGAATTGGCTGCGGAGTTCAATGTCAGTCGTACACCGGTCCGGCAGGCGTTGCAGCGTCTTGACTACGAAGGTCTTGTTGAAACCAAGAACGGCGTCGGCACGACAGTCACCGGAGTGGATTTCAAGGAATTCAAAGATGTCTACGCTTTCCGTCTAAGACTGAGTGAAATGATCGGCGATTTCAGCAGACCGGACCGAACCCCCAAAACACTTGAGGAGGTCGAGGCGCTTGTCCCGCGGGTAGAAGCCCTTCTTCAGTCAAAGGATTTTGAGCAATTCTGGCAGATCAACCACGAGCTGCATTTCGCGGTCAATGGGCTTATCAGCAATTCCGCGATGAGGGAGAGCCATGATCGGCTGTACTTTCAGGCCTCACGTGTCTGGTACAGCTTAGTGGATAGAATGTGGGAGGATGAAGTCAGGTTCTTAAAGGAGGAAGTTGATGAACTCTGTCGCGCGTTGCGTGCTGGAGATCTGAGAGCAGTCGGATTTGTGCAGCGAAACTTCATCTCATACGGCTTATCGCGCGTCGCGAGATACATCTCCACGGGCTAGTTACTATCCCGTCAGTCACGTCAATTCGCGCGGGATTTGACGGAAACCTGTTTCCCTCCGCAGTCTGCTGCGGCCACTATCCCGCGTCCTTCTGATCGCGATGCAAGGCCATAGCTGCCAAAAAGCAGAAAGTCCCAGTTTACTTGAAAAACGGCCGCAGGAGAAAATGCAGCTCGTCTTCGAAACTTTGCTGGAACAGTTGTCTTTGAGCGTTGATGAAGTCGACTTCCATAACGCACTGGCCAGCGCCGCCGGCGCCTTC
>NZ_JBVVQH010000032.1:0-60535 GCF_055811115.1 Mesorhizobium sp. WSM4832
ATGGTGGCGACGTCCTTGGCCTGGACAACGGCGTTCGGCGTGGCCACGACCGGCAGGTTGGCGACGTCCTCGGGCCTTTCGATCAACGACGGCACCTTGACCGCGTATTTGCCTTCCGAGCCCTCGAGATTGCCGGCCGCGACCAGGCTGTTGGAGGAAGCGACGCCCTGGATCACCTGGTCGAGCTGCAGCCCGTAGGAGGAAAGCTTCACCGGGTCGATGACGACCTCGACGAGGTCGTCGCGCGCGCCCTGCAGCGAGCCTTCGAGCACGCCGGGCACTTCCTCGATACGGTCGCGCAGCTCGCGCGCGGCGGACGTCAGCACCCGCTCCGGCACATCGCCGGAAAGCGTCACGACCAGGACCGGGAACTCCGAGACGTTGACCTCGTTGACGGTCGGCTCCTTGGCCGCCTGCGGCAGGTCGGCCTTGGCGTCCTGCACCTTGCTGCGCGTGTCCTGCAACGCTGTCGCCAGGTCGGTCTGCGGCTGGAATTCGACCAGCACGTAGCCACCGCCCTGGAAGGCGGCCGAACGCATCTCCTTCAGCCCCTTGAGGCTCTTGAGCTTGCTTTCCATTGGCCGCAGCAGCAGGCGCTCGGAATCCTCCGGCGAGATGCCCTGATAGATCAGGCTGACATACATCATCGGAATCGGAACGTCGGGCTCCGCTTCCTTCGGTGTCGACTGATAGGCGATCCAGCCCGCGATGAGCAGGAACATCAGCGCCGATATTGTGAGGCGGGCATTGTTTATGGCGAGTCTGACGATATCCATGACTTCGGCCTGCTGTTTTTTCGGGAGCTGCGAACTGGCCGCTGTTGCCGGGCGGCGCCAGGCCGCGCTACTGCGTGCCGGCGGTGGCTTCGCCGATCAGCTTGTTGATGGTCGCCTGGTCGGCCTCCACGGGCTTCACCAGATCGCCCTCCTTCACCAGCTCCTGGCCGGCGACGATGATGCGCGCGTCCTGCGGGATGCCGCCCAGCACCAGGCCGTGCGGCGTGTCGTCGACGAGGTCGATCGGGAAGAACGCCACCTTGTCGTCCTTGCCGACGGCGCGGATGCCGAGGTCGCCCTTGTCGCCCAGCGTCACCACCGAGCGCGGCAGCATGACCGCATTGGTCGGCTCGGCGCTGAGCGCGATCTCGGCCGTCATGCCGGCGGGAATCGAGCCGTCGCCATTGGGGATCGCCACTTCGACGCGGAAGGTGCGGGTCTGCGAGGAGGCATCGCGGCTGATGTAGCGAACCGTGCCGGTGACCTTCTGGTCGTTGACTAGGCGCACATCGGCTTCGTCGCCGATCTTGAGGTAGCGCAGGTCGCGCTCGCTGATCTCGCCACGAGCGATGATCGGGTCGAGCTTGAGGATCGTCGCCACCTCGCCGCCCTGCATCACCGAGCTGCCGAGTTCCACCGGAATGCGATCGATCACGCCGTCGAACGGCGCCTTGACCTCGTTGCGGTCGAGTTCGGCCTGCGCGGTATCCAGTTGGGATTGCGCCAGCGTCAGGTTGGAGCGGGCGGTGTCGAGCTGCAGCTTGGGCAGATTGCCGGTCTTGGCCAGCCGCTCGGAAGCGTCGAGCTCGGCCTTGCGCTGCACCAGGAGCTGCTTGGCGTTGTCGACGTTGGAGATCTTCTCTTCCGCCGCGAGCATCAGCACAAGGTCGCCGGTCTTGACGTGATCGCCCTGCTTGACCGGCAATTTTTCGATGACGCCGGCGACGCGCGTCGCAAGCACCGCGCGCTTGTCGGCCTCGGTCAGGCCGGAGACGCGGATGGCGCGCGCATAGGTCTTGCGCGGCGGCGTCACCACCGCGACGGTGCGCGGTGCGGCCTTCGGCTCGGCCTGCGCCGCGTTTGGCTTGGCGGCTTCCGGCTTCCCCGGCTGCTCCGGTTTGCCGGCGCCAGTATGCTTGTCGGTGGTAACCGACTTGTCGGCGGCGCTGCCGACGGACGAAAACTCGCCCGTACCCATCCAGGCCGCGAATCCGATGAGCACGGCAATGGCTGCAAGCTTGTGAAACCTGAATTTCGGCATCGTCATTTTTTCCATTGCAGGACCTGGCGAGGTCGGCGCCTCCGACTTCGGGCGCGCGGCCGATATGGGTGTGCGCGGGGCCTAGTTCAATTTGCCGTGATCGGCGAAAGCGCGCTTCTACCTGAAAGTTGCGGCGCAATATAGTCAGAAAAGTTACAGGACCATTGCGCCGTGGAACACAGTACCTCGACAAATAAGGGCTTTTTTGCCAGCCGGCCGCCGCTTTTGTCGGCGCGCCGACAGTTTTCCGCAAGTTTCCCCAAGGTCACTGGCAGCAGCCGTCAGGATGATGCAAAAATCTCCCCTATGCGGCGGCAATTGCCCGATTGGAGCGCAGCCTCGCCCCATGATTCTCGGGCTGAAGCTGTCAAGTGATGAGGTTCAGCAACCGGAATATACGCTCGAATGTCCTGCCATAGGGCGGGCGCAGCAGGCCGCCGGCGCTGAGCTTCGACTGGATGAAGATCGGCTTTTCCTTGCTGAAGGTGCGAAACCCCCACTCGCCGTGATAGGCGCCCATGCCGCTGTCGCCGACCCCGCCGAAGGGCTGCCGCTCCTGCACCAGATGCATCATGCAATCATTGACCGTAACCCCTCCGGCCGCGGTTTCCTGCATGACCCGTTTGCGATTGGCGACGTCGCTGCCGAACCAGTAGAGCGCCAGCGGACGCTCGCCCCTGTTCACATGGTCGATGGCCTCGTCGACCGTGCCATATTCGACGATCGGCAGCACCGGCCCGAAAATCTCCTCGCGCATCAGCCGCAAATTTTCGCCGGCATTGCGGACCAGCACGGGCGCCATCTTGCGATCGGTGACACCGAGCCTCTCATTCGCCGGATTGACCTCGGTGACATCGGCGCCGCTGTCGCGCGCCTCGGCGACCATGTCGCTCAGGCGCCGATGATGCCGCTCGCTGACGATGGCGGTATAATCGCGATTGTCGGCGAGGCGCGGATAGAGCTTCGCCATGGCGGCGGCGAACTTGGCTGCAATCGCCGCGCCCTGGCCTCGCGGAACCATGAGATAGTCCGGCGCGATGCAGGTCTGGCCGGCATTGAGCAGCTTGCCATAGGCGACGCTGGCGACTGCCGCGTCGAGATCGCAGGACGGATCGAAGATCGCCGGCGACTTGCCGCCGAGCTCGAGCGTCACCGGCGTCAGGTTGGCGGCGGCGGCCAGCGCGACCTGGCGGCCGACGGTGGTCGAGCCGGTGAACAGGAGGTGGTCGAAAGGCAAGGACACGAACGCCTTGCCGAGTTCCGCGTCGCCGACCATCACGCTGACCTCGTCGGCGGCGAAATATGTCTCGACAAGGCTGGCGAGCAAATCGGAAAACTTCGGTGTCAGCTCCGATGGCTTCAGCATCACGCGGTTGCCGGCGGCCAAAGCCGCGGTTGCCGGCGCGATGGCGAGCTGGAAAGGATAGTTCCAGGGCGAGACGATGCCGACGACGCCGAGCGGTTGCGGCAACAGGCGGTTGCGGCCGGGCAGGAACGGCAGGCTGGTGGCGACGCGTCGCTCGCGCATCCAGCCGCTGAGATGCGACAGCGCATGCCTGATGCCGGCGCGCACGACGAACAATTCGGCAAGCCGCGTTTCCTCAGCCGAGCGGGCGGAAAAATCGCTGTCGATCGCCGCGCAGATCTCGGCCTCGTGCTTCTCGGTGAGCGCCAGCAGGCGGCTCAGCCGGTCCTTGCGGACTTCCAGCGCCGGGAACGGCTCCTTCTCGAAGGCCCTGCACTGCGCTTCAAACCTGACCCCGAGAGCGTTCTGTCTGGTCTGCAGCATCGCTACCTCCCCTTTACGTTCAGGTAAGACTACATCGCTCGAACAACCGAATCCAGCATTGCCCCGGTTCCGCGGGGAATGCTCCGGTAACTGCCCCCGATCCAAGCGCCTCAAATATGCCGTTTGGCACCCGTCATCGACATAGGAACGCCACCAGTCCGCAAACGGCCCTTTTCGCCGTTCATACATCGATGGGGTGTGCGTAAACGGTCCTTGGCGATGGTGCGGCTCGTGACAAAACCGCAAGATCGGTCGAGCGCCTCATGTCCGCGCGGCTTAGCTGGTGCCGCCACGGAGAATGGAACGATGAAGGCGGCGGTTCAAAACCACCATGCCCGGATGCAGCGGGTGCTGGATCACATAGACCGGCACCTGGACGACGATCTGGACCTGGACGCGCTGAGCAGCGTCGCGGCCTATTCGAAATATCATTTCCACCGGCAGTTCACGGCGACTTTCGGGCTGTCCGTGCATCGCTATATCCAGCTCGCCCGCATGAAGCGCGCTTCATTCCGGCTGGGCCACGCGGACGCCGAAAGCGTCACGGATATAGCGATGGATGCTGGTTACGACGCACCGGATGCTTTCGCCCGCGCTTTTCGTCAACGGTGCGGGCAATCGCCTTCCTCGTTCCGGAGATCTCCCGACTGGGGGTCGTGGCTGATGGCCTTCGGGCCTCTCGACAACGCCAGGAGAAAGCTCATGCAGATAATTTTCACCCAGGACGACGTAACGATCCGCGAAGTGCCGCCCACCCCGGTGGCGATCATGGAACATCGGGGGGATCGGGCGACGCTCGGCGACACCATCCAGCGGTTCATCGCCTGGCGCAAGGCAGCAGGCCTGTCGCCCGAAACAAGCCCGACCTTCAACATCTTCCGTTCCGAGAGATGTCCCGCTGTCGCGGCCGACTACAGCATGGACATTTGCGTTGGCACCGACCAGCCGATCGCGACGGGCGACAAGCAGATGAAGGCCGGCGTGATTCCAGGCGGACGCTGCGCGGTGCTGCGCTACCCCGGCAACACCAACAATCTGGAGCCGGCCGCGCTTTACCTTTATCGTGAATGGCTTCCGGCCAGTGGTGAGGAAGCACGCGACTTTCCGATCTATTGCCAGCGACGGCTGTCCTTCCTTCCGGAACTCTCGACGCCCGAAATCATCATCGAGCTCTTCCTGCCCCTGAAATAGCGCGGCGGGAACGCGGCCCTTATCTTCCGTCCGCAAGGAACGGACCGGCCGCTGTCCAACCCGATGTCGGTCTCTACGGCTGACGACGGCAATCAGGCGCGGCGCCGCGCGGATTCCGGCTTCATGCGCGCCGCAAGGAATTCCTTGACGCGACGCCCCGGCGCCGGACCCCGCAGCGGCTTGAAGCCGTCGTCGAGCTCGCCCGAGAGATCGAGTGTAGCCCGCTGGCCGACGGCATCGTAATTTTCTTCCAGCCAGTCGCTGGCCGCACTGCGGCCGAGGTCGCGCAGATAGGCGATAAAAGCCCATTCGGCGTTGACCTTGGATGACGCCGAAAGGTCCTTGAAGGCCTCGTCGGCGTCGATGCGGTGCATGCGGATGTCGCGATATTCGCCATGCGGCAGGCGGCCGGCCGCGATCAGTTCCTTGACGAAGGCGATCGAGCGGAATTCGCGCAGCAGCCCGGCGTTGAAGGTGATCTCGTCGATGCGGTTCTGGATCTCGTTGGCGCTTTTCGGCGTGCCTTCTCGCACCACGGGATTGATCTGCACCAGAAGCACGTCCTCGGTCGCCGCCGTCTTGAAGAACGGATAGAGCGCCGGATTGCCGCCATAGCCGCCGTCCCAATAGGGCACGCCCTTGATCTCGACCGCCTGGAACAACTGCGGCAGGCAGGCCGAGGCCATCACCGTGTCGAGGTCTATCTCGCCATCGGAAAAGACCCGCAGCTGTCCGGTCTCGACATTGGTCGCCGAGATGAACAGTTCCATCGACTTGCAGGCGCGCACATTGTCGAAGTCGATCTCCTTCGCCACCACATCGCGCAGCGGGTTGAGGCCGAGCGGATTGGCGACATAGGGCGAAAACACCCGTGACATCGTGTCGAAGAAGACGTAGCCGGGCGTGTTCTCGATCGACCAGTTGCCCCAGACCACGTCCCACGGCATGCGCTGCACCGGGCTGAAACGCCCCTTCGAGGCCACCGCCCGCCAGAAATCGTCGAGTTTTTTTCGTGCGCCCTCGACGCCGCCGCGCACGAAGCCGTCGGCCAGCGCCACCGCGTTCATCGCGCCGGCGCTGGTGCCGGACACCGCCGCGATCTCCAGCCGCCCATCCTCCAGCAGCCGGTCGAGCACGCCCCAGGAGAAGGCGCCATGCGAGCCGCCGCCCTGGAGGGCGACGTTGATCTTCTTCTTTTCCTCCGCCTTGCCGTTGTTCGCCATGGCGTTGTCCTTGATATGTCGAGCGCTCGCCGAATCTGCAGCCACTGACTACATCGATCGGACGGCATTCAAGCGAAACTATGTTGCAGTGCAGCATATAGGCACCCCGCAACACAAGGACACATGAAATCTTTGTCACCAGTGAAAAAGCGCCGCCTCAAGGTGTGACGAGATTCAGGTCAGGCCGAGCCGAAAATGGTGGTTTCTGAGAACCGGAGCGGAGCGTAGTTAAAGTACGTGAGCACCGGCCTACGCCGGCCGTAGCCTTAATTTAACCACCACGCCACTCATGAGAGCTTCGGCCGGCGAAGGCCGGAAGCGCAGGAAACCGCCATTTGCAGGCCGGCATCACCTGAATATCGACATACCTAGGCGACGAGGTCTGGCACTGGCCCGACATAACGCGACTGCGGCCTGATCAGCCGCCCGGTCGCCTGCTGCTCGCGCGCGTGCGCGATCCAGCCGGCGACGCGGCCGGCAGCAAAGACATTGGAGAATGCCTCTTTCGGGAAGCCCACCGCTTCCAGGAGAAGCGCGGTGTAGAACTCGACATTGGTCTGGATCGAGCGCTGCGGCTTGGCGGCCTTGAGCACTTCGAGCGCCACCTGCTCCACCGTCTCGGCGAAGGCCAGCCGGCTGCCCATTTGCCGGCTACTTGTCCCGCTGCGGGAACCGAGCTGTCGCACGACCGCCTTCAGCGCGTCGGCGCGCGGATCACGCACACGGTAGATGCGATGGCCGAAACCCATGATGCGCCTGCCATGCGCGATCTCGTTGCTGAGCCAGGCGGTGGCATCGCCGCTGGATTCGATGGCGTCCAGCATCTCGATCACCGGCCCCGGCGCGCCGCCATGCAGCGGGCCCTTCAGCGCGCCGAGCCCTGCCAGGACCGCGGAAGTCAGTCCGGCTTGTGTCGACGCCACCACGCGGGTCGCGAAGGTCGAGGCATTGAGCCCATGGTCGCAGACCGTCACCAGATAGCTGTCCAGCGCCCCGGCAAGCGACGGCGACACGGTGCCGGTGAGCATCCGCAGCATGTCGCCGGCATGATCGGCCTTTTCGTCGGGAGCAATCGGCGTCTCGCCCCGGCCAAGGCGCAGCAGCGCCGGCGTCAGCACCGCCGGCGCCGTGATCAGGCGCAAAGCATCGGCAAGCTCGTCGCCGTCCGGCAAGATGGCCATGCCGGCCCGCATGCCGCTGTAGATGTCGAGCGGCGCAAGCTGGGTGAGCATTGGTCGCACGCGGTCGAACACTTCGACGCGCGCCCTGCCGATCGCCTTCTCCAGTTCGGCATCGCTTGGAAGGTCATCGAAGAAGCCGTCGAACAGCAGCCGGACCACCTGGCCGTAGCGCCAACGGCCGGCGAGTTCCGTCAATGAACGGCCTCGGATGGTGAGATGCCCTCCCGCCCCGTCGACATCGGAAAGCACCGTGTCCGCCGCCACAACATCATCGAGCCCGTTTGCCATGACTTGTCTCCTTGACCTTTCGCGCAACGAAATTAATGCTGCGCAATCAACGCATCAATCTTGATCAATATAATCAATGTAAGGCAGTAAATGACGGAATGGCTGACGCGCGAGGAGGCGCTGGCGAGGCTCAATGTCCGGCCGCAGACGCTCTATGCCTATGTCAGCCGCGGGCGCATCGGCATGCGGCCGGACGGGGCCGACCCGCGTCGCAGCCAATACCGCGCCGACGACATAACCGCGCTCGCCACCCGCCGGGCGCGCGGTAGGAGCCCGCAGGCGATCGCCGAAAGCGCCATCGCCTGGGGCGAGCCGTCAATCACCACCGCCATCTCGACCGTGCTGCATGGCCGTCTCGTCTATCGCGGCAAGGACGCGGTGGCGTTTTCATCCACCTCGACGCTCGAGGAAACGGCTGCGCTGTTGTGGGCGTCGAACGCCCCAGTGTCGTTCGCTTCGCTGACCCCTTCAGCCGTTCGGCAAAGCGGCGCCCCGACGGCCTTTGCCAGGCTCTCGGCGCTCGCCGCTGAAGGCCGGCCCTCGCTCGGTCGCAGGCCGGCTATGCTGCAGCAGGATGGCGCCAGCGCCACAAGCGTGCTTGCGACGTCCCTCGGCGCCAGCCCGGGGGTGGAGCCGGTGCATGAAAGGCTGGCGCAGGGCTGGTCCGTCGATGCGGCCGGCGCCGATCTCATCCGCAAGGCGCTGGTGCTGCTTGCCGATCACGAGCTCAACGCATCGACCTTCGCCGCGCGCGTTGCCGCCTCCACCGGCGCGCCGATCGCCGCCTGCCTGCTCGCGGGCCTCGCCACGCTCACCGGCCCGCGCCACGGCGGTGCCGGCGCGGCTGCCCTGAACCTCGTCGAGGATGCCGAACGGTTGGGGGCGGACGAGGCTGTCGCGCGCTGGCTCGCCCATGACCGGCCGCTGCCAGGCTTCGGCCACCCACTCTATCCGGAAGGCGATCCGCGCGGGCAAGCCCTTCTTCGCGATCTCGAAATCGACGACGGACTGTTGCGGCTGCGCGATGCCGTGGTCGCCGCAACCGGCATGCATGCGAATGTAGATTTCGCCCTTGCCGCGATGACGCGCGGCCTGCATCTGCCCGCCGATGCGCCGTTCCGCCTGTTCGCGCTCGGCCGCAGCGTCGGCTGGACGGCCCACGCCGTCGAGCAGGTGACCAGCAACAGGCCGATCCGGCCGCGCGCCCGCTACGATGGGCCGGTCGGGATGTGACGGCTCCTCCAGCGCAGACGACTGGATTGGCGGGACGTCTATCAAGTCGTCATTCCAGGGCGGAGCAAGGAGCGAAGCGACGCGCGCAGACCCTGGAATCCATGCCGTGACGCTAAGGCGTTGCAACGATTACAGAATTCTGCACCGCCGCACCCGATGTCAAACGTCACGGAATGGATCCTCGGGTCAAGCCCGAGGATGACGAAGGGAGGGGCCCTTCGGCTAATCTCAGGCGTTCGCGACCATCACGAAACGGCGCTCCAGGTTGTGTTGAGATTCAGGTCAGGCCGAGTCGAAAATAGTGGCTTCCGAGAACCGGAGTGGAGCGTACTTAAAGTACGTGAGCACCGGAAGCGCAGGAAGCCGTCGTTCGCAGGCCGGCCTCACCTGAATATCGGCGCACCCTACGACATCGTGTCCAGCTTGCGTTGCATCGCCGCGATCTGCGCCTTCAATTCCTGCAGATCGTCGGATTTCTCTTCCTTCTTCGGCGGCTCGGCTGGCGCCGCGGAATTGCCGCCGGCGGGCGGGAACGGCGTGAACATGCGCATGGCGTTCTGGAACAGCTCGACATTGCGGCGCGTCTGTTCCTCGAGCGCCTTTATCGGCGTCTTCATCAAGTCGATCGGCGTCTTGCCGAAGGCGCCTTTCAGTTGCTCGCGGAACCGCTCCTGCTCCTTGGAGAAGGCGATCATCGACTGTTCGAGGAAGCTCGGCACGATCATCTGCATCTGATCGCCGTAAAACGAGATGAGCTGGCGCAGGAACGGGATCGGCAGCATGTTCTGCCCGTCCTTGTTCTCCAACTCGAAGATGATCTGCGTCAGCACCGGATGCGTGATGTCGTCCCCGGTCTTTGCGTCCTGGACCGTGAACTCCTCGCCCTTCTTGACCATCTCGGCCAAGTCCTCGAGTGTCACATAGGTGCTTGTGCCGGTATTGTAGAGCCGGCGATTGGCATACTTCTTGATGACGATCGGGTCGTCTTTTGCGGCCATCCGTATCCTCCCCAGGACACCGGCACCTCTAGGAGTAAGTGGCCGGTAACGATTGCGCCCTTTATCGAGGATACGCGCAAAAGCGTCACAATTCCAAGCGGTTTGTGCACTGCGGCATCAATTAATGCTGCACAGCCACGGCAAAAAACCGCTGCGCGGTCAACGTCATGTTACCGCAACCCGTGCGCGCGCTGCTTGCCGCGCATGGCGGCCATGCCCATTTCCGGTTTGACTTGGGGTTTCGAACGGGCAAGAAAGTCCTGAAGCGATCCCGAAAATAAGACACCTCGAAGTCTGGAGAAGAAAATGTCCGCTTCCAATTCAATCGTCGTCGCCAGCGCTGCCCGCACCGCGGTCGGATCGTTCAACGGCAGCTTCGCCGCCACGCCGGCGCACGAGCTCGGCGCCGTCGTCATCAAGGAATTGCTCGCGCGCTCCGGCGTCGAGGCTGCGGAAGTCGACGAGGTCATCCTCGGCCAGGTGCTGACGGCCGCGCAAGGCCAGAACCCGGCCCGCCAGGCCTCGATCAATGCCGGCCTGCCGAAGGAAACCACGGCCTGGAGCCTCAACCAGGTTTGCGGCTCGGGCCTGCGCGCCATCGCGCTCGGCATGCAGCAGATCGCCACCGGCGACGCCAAGGTGATCATCGCCGGCGGCCAGGAGTCGATGTCGATGTCGCCGCATGCCGAGCACCTGCGCGCCGGCGTCAAGATGGGCGATTACAAGATGATCGACACCATGATCAAGGATGGCCTGTGGGACGCCTTCAACGGCTACCATATGGGCAACACGGCCGAGAACGTCGCCCGCCAGTTCCAGATCACGCGCGAGGACCAGGACGAGTTCGCGCTCGCCTCGCAGAACAAGGCAGAGGCCGCTCAGAAGGCCGGCAAGTTCAAGGACGAGATCGTCGCCTTCACCATCAAGGGTAGGAAGGGCGACACCATCGTCGACCAGGACGAATATATCCGCCACGGCGCGACGCTTGACGCCATGACCAAGCTGAAGCCCGCTTTCGACAAGGACGGCACGGTCACCGCCGCCAACGCATCCGGCATCAATGACGGCGCCGCCGGCGCGGTGCTGATGACCGAAGCCGAGGCTGCCCGGCGCGGCATTGCCCCGCTGGTCCGCATCGCCTCCTGGGCGACCGCCGGCGTCGATCCGGCTATCATGGGCACCGGACCTATTCCCGCCTCGAAGCGGGCGCTGGAGAAAGCCGGCTGGTCGGTCAAGGACCTCGATCTCATCGAGGCCAACGAGGCCTTCGCCGCGCAGGCCTGCGCCGTCAACAAGGGCATGGGCTGGGATCCCTCGATCGTCAACGTCAATGGCGGCGCTATTGCCATCGGCCATCCGATCGGCGCTTCCGGCGCCCGCGTCTTCAACACGCTGGTCTACGAGATGCGCCGCCGTGGCGCCAAGAAGGGCCTCGCCACGCTTTGCATCGGCGGCGGCATGGGCGTCGCCATGTGCGTCGAGGCGCTGTGAGCTCAGCGAATAGGGAGCAGCGAACAGGGAAGAAAAAGCGTCGCACGGCGGGACATCGGATCCCTACTCGCTATTCGCTACTCCCTGTTCGCTCAGACGATTTTAAAGGGAGGACCACATGAGCAAAGTAGCAATTGTCACCGGCGGATCGCGCGGCATCGGCGCCGCGATATCGGTCGCCTTGAAGACCGCCGGCTATTCGGTCGCGGCAAACTATGCCGGCAATGACGAGGCGGCCGCTAAGTTCAAGGCCGAGACCGGCATCCCGGTCTATAAATGGTCCGTCGCCGACTACGAAGCCTGTGCCGCCGGCATCAAGCAGATCGAGGCCGATCTCGGCCCGGTCGGGGTGCTGGTCAACAATGCCGGCATCACCCGCGACGCCATGTTCCACAAGATGACGCCCGCGCAGTGGAAGGAAGTGATCGACACCAACCTCTCCGGCGTCTTCAACATGACGCATCCTCTGTGGAGCGGCATGCGCGACCGCAAGTTCGGCCGCGTCATCACCATTTCCTCGATCAATGGCCAGAAGGGCCAGGCCGGCCAGGTCAACTATTCCGCCGCCAAGGCCGGCGACATCGGCTTCTCCAAGGCGCTGGCCCAGGAGGGGGCCCGGGCCGGCATCACCGTCAACGTGATCTGCCCCGGCTATATCGCCACCGAAATGGTCAAGGCGATCGACGAGAAGGTGCTCAACGAGCGCATCATCCCGCAGATCCCGGTCGGCCGCCTCGGCGAACCGGAAGAGATCGCGCGCTGCGTCGTCTTCCTGGCTTCCGACGAGGCCGGCTTCATCACCGGCTCGACCATCACCGCCAATGGCGGCCAGTACTTCGTCTGAGATATGCTTCGACCGGCTGCAAATCCGTGCGGCCGGTGCGCTGTAGACGCCCTGATCTGGGGCTCGCCGCCTGACGTCGTCAGGCGGCGAGTTTCAAGTTTGGCTTGGCCGCAGGCTTGGTGGGAACGACAGACCCCGGTTCGCCTGCGAGCGCCGGCAGCCGGGCGAGCGGTGCCCGGCTGAGCCCTGACAGCTTCAGCGCAACGCGGCGCTTCAGGAACGGGCTGAGGTTCACGACCGAAAGCGCCAGATTGCGCAGGAAGCGCCTCACCGGGTTTCGCGCAAGCGCCATCTCGGTCATCCGGCCCGCAAGGTCGAGCACTTCCTGCGCCGCCGGGCGACGCAGCTTCTCGTATAGGTCGAGTTCCGTTTCCGGGCGCATGCCGTTCACCACATCGCCCAGCAACTGGCCGAGCACGACCGCATCGATGATGCCCGTGTTCATGCCTTGCCCGCCGGCGGGGCTGTGGACATGGGCGGCATCGCCCATCAAGAACAGTCGATCCTTGCGATAGGCCCGCACCAGACGATGATGAACGCGGAACCGCGAACTCCAGCCAAGGCTAAGCACACGGGCTCTCTTCGTGGTCGGCCCGCGGCTGTCGAGCAGCGCCTGGATATCGGCGACCTCGATCCTTTCCGGCGCCTCATCCATTGTCGCAACGACCCGGTATGATCCATCCGGCAGCGGCGCCACTACAACCAGTCCCGCCGGCGCGAAGAACAGCGACACTTCGGTCGGTCCAACCGGCCAATCCAAACGAACGTCGGCCAGCACAAAGGAGCCGTCATAGGCCGCGCCGTCGAACTCGATGCCTGTCGATTTGCGCACCAGGCTGTGCATGCCGTCGGCGCCCACGACATAGCGTGCCGATATGATTTTCTCCTGGCCGTTTTCGACCACCGTCACGCGCGCGCCGTCACCGTCCTGAGCAACCGCCACAGCCTCGACTTCGCGATGAATGCTGCCGCCAAGAGCGGCGATCCGCTCGGCGAACACCTGTTCGGTCAGGTTCTGCGGAAGCATCATCAGATAGGGATGTTTGGACGGCAGCTTGCTGAAATCGAGCTTGAGCAGCGCCCGGTCGCGGTCGCGGATGGCAAAATCCTCGATCTTCACGGAAAGCGCGCTCAGCCGCTGCGTGACGCCGAGCGGCTCCAGCGATTCCAGCGTCTGCGCATGGATGACGCCAGCACGCGACGTCTGCAGGCCATGCGCAAGCTTGTCTATCAGCAGATGATCGACACCGGCTTGATGCAGCGCGATAGACAGCGCCATGCCGGTCGGGCCGGCGCCGATAATGAGGACTTCCGTGGTCTCAGGCAGCATTTCCCATCTCCATTTATCAACAGTTGTTGACTTTCTAGTGATCTCCATTGTATTTGTCAACAGGTGTTGGCATATGAATCGTCATGACCGAGAATCAACCGAAGAAGCAGACCAAGTCGGACCGCACGAAAGCCCAAATCCTCGAAGCCGCGCGCGGCCTTTTCGCCGAGCATGGCTATGACGGCACCTCGATCCGGGACGTTGCGGCGCAGGCCTCGATCGATCCGGCCATGGTGATCCGTTATTTCCGCAGCAAGGATGAGCTGTTCGCCAGGGCGGCAGTCGTGAACCTCCAATTGCCGGATCAGCGGACAGACCCGACCGCCATCGGCGAAACGCTGATCAGGCGCTTTCTGGTCAACTGGGAAGGTCCGGCCAACGGACCCGGCATGATAATCCTGCTGCGTTCGGCGACATCGAACGAACACGCAGCCGAGAAAGTCCGCGACGTCTTCGCCAATCAGGTGAGGCCGATGGTTGCTTCGATCGGCGACCCCGCCGACGCCGGCCGGCGCGCCGGCCTCGTTGCCAGCCAGTTGCTGGGTCTCGCCATGTGCCGGTATCTGCTGCGACTTGCGCCAGTGGTCGCGCTATCGCATGAAGAGATCATTCGGAATATCGGCCCGGTACTGCAGCGTTACGCTGTGGGCCAAGACTCGAATTGAAGGATTGGCTTCATCGAGATGTGCCGAAGCGAGACGCAAAGATTAACGGCGACGCCTCCGGCTGTGCAAAACCCACTCACAAGCCGTGGATTTTCGGTGGATAAGCTGGGGATAATACTACATCTAGCAGTGAACAAACCGGGAAAATGGGCAGAACACTGATTCGTCGCCGATTCGTTCTGGCTTTGGCCGGGAAGTTAACGGCGGAGGGCTCAAACGCTACCGAATTCGTTAAAATCGGTTAGGAAAAGTCAATAATTTCATAGTCTTGCCAGGTCAGCCGGCTCCGGCTGCAACCGTTCGCCGGCAAAGGTTAACGGGACTCGCCCGCGGCAGAGCCGAAGCATGAATCGGGCCAGTTCCATGATTCAGCATGTGGTGAGACTCGCCGTCAAAAAATCCACATGTAGCCGTGAACAAAACCTGAATCCGCGCGAGTCTGTGATTCGTCGCCGATTCGTTCCAGACTCGTTCCAGCCGTTAACAACAGCCGATTTTAACCCTCCCCGTTCGAGCTCGTCTGTCTCCGAAGGAACATTCCGCTTTCGCTTGGCGCCCTAAATCCCTATGTGTCGGCTGTCACACGCGGCAGTGCCGCCGCGCCTCCGACCAAAAGCGGCAGAAAAACTCATTTCCGAGCCGATGAATATCCAGCCGAAACACTCCCAGCCACTGATCCTTTCGGGCCGCGACGTGACGGCCGTGCTAGGCCCCACCAACACCGGCAAGACCCACCTCGCCATCGAGCGCATGGTCGCGCATGAGACCGGCGTCATCGGCCTGCCGCTCAGACTGCTCGCCCGCGAGGTCTATGCCCGCGTCTGCGAGAAGGTCGGCGCCCACAAAGTGGCGCTGATCACCGGCGAGGAGAAGATCGTCCCGGCCGGCGCGAGATATTCGGTCTGCACCGTCGAAGCGATGCCCCGCGAGACCGATGCCGCCTTCGTCGCCATCGACGAGGTGCAGCTCGCCGGCGATCTCGAACGCGGCCACATCTTCACCGACCGCATCCTGCATCTGCGTGGCCGCCAGGAGACGCTGCTGCTGGGCGCGGCCACCATGCATGGCATCCTGCAGCGCCTCTTGAAGGGCGTGTCGGTGGTGACGCGGCCGCGGCTGTCGCATCTTGCCTATGCGGGCTCCAAGAAACTCACCCGGCTGCCGCGGCGCACGGCGATCGTCGCTTTCTCTGCCGACGAGGTCTATGCCATCGCCGAGCTGATCCGCCGCCAGCAGGGTGGTGCGGCCGTCGTGCTCGGCGCGCTCTCGCCGCGCACCCGCAACGCCCAGGTGGCGCTGTTCCAGTCCGGCGACGTCGATTATCTCATCGCCACCGACGCCATCGGGATGGGGCTGAACCTCGACCTCGACCATGTCGCCTTCGCCCAGAACCGGAAGTTCGACGGGTATCAATACCGCAACCTGACCGCGGCCGAGCTGGGCCAGATCGCCGGCCGTGCCGGCCGGCATCTGCGCGACGGCACATTCGGCGTCACCGGCCAAGTCGATCCGCTCGACGAGGATCTTGTCGGGAAGATCGAGGGGCACGAGTTCGACCCGGTGAAGGTGCTGCAGTGGCGCACCGCCGATTTCGATTTTTCCAGCCTCGATGCGCTGAAGCGCTCGATCGAGACCAATGCGCCCGTCGAAGGGCTCACCCGCGCGCTGCCGGCTGTCGACGCCCAGGTGCTGGAGCATCTGTCGCGCGATGGCGACATCCGCGCGCTCGCCTCCGGCAAGCAGCGCGTCGCGCTGCTCTGGGAGGCCTGCGCCCTGCCCGACTACCGCAAGATCGCCCCGGCCCAGCATGCCGACCTCATCGCCTCGATCTATACGGACCTTGCGCGCCATGGCCATGTCGATGAGAATTACATGGCCGAGCAGGTGCGGCGCGCCGACACGACGGAAGGCGATATCGACACGCTGTCGCACCGGATCGCGCAGATCCGCACCTGGACTTTCGTCTCCAACCGCCCCGGCTGGCTGGCCGATCAGCTACACTGGCAGGAAAAGACGCGCGAAATCGAAGACAGATTGTCGGATGCGCTGCATGAGCGGTTGACGAAACGCTTCGTAGACCGCAGGACTTCCGTCCTCATGCGGCGCCTTAGAGAAAATACCATGCCTGAAGCCGAAATCAGCCCAACCGGAACCGTCCTCGTCGAAGGCCATCATGTCGGCGAGTTGCAGGGGTTCCGCTTCACCGCCGACCAAAGCGCCGGCGGCGAGGACGCCAAGGCGGTGCGCACTGCCGCCCAGAAGGCCCTTGCGGCCGAGTTCGACGCGCGCGCCGAACGCTTTGCCGCCTGCGCCAATGGCGACCTTGCTTTGGGTTCCGACGGCGTTCTGCGCTGGATCGGCGCGCCGATCGGCACGCTGGTCGGCGGCGACGAGGCGCTGAAGCCGCGCCTGGTCCTGCTTGCCGACGAGCAGCTGACCGGCCCTGCCCGCGACAAGGTCGCCGCGCGCGCCGAACGTTTCGTCAATTTCCAGATCGAAACGCTGCTGAAGCCGCTGGTCGATTTGAAGAATGCCGACCAGCTTACCGGCATCGCGCGCGGCATCGCCTTCCAGCTGGTCGAGCATTTCGGCCTGATCAACCGCCGCGACATCGCGGAGGAGATGAAGTCGCTCGACCAGGAGGGCCGCGCCGCGCTGCGCCGCCTCGGCGTGCGTTTCGGCGCCTATCATGTCTTCGTGCCGGCGCTGATCAAGCCGGCGCCAGCCGGCCTGGTGACGCTGCTCTGGGCGCTGAAGAACGACGGCAAGGACAAGCCCGGCTTCGGCGATGTTGTCCACGCGCTGGCGTCGGGCCGCACCTCGGTGGTCATCGACCCCGCCTTCGACAAGACCTTCTACAAGCTCGCCGGTTACCGCAATCTCGGCCGTCGCGCCGTGCGCGTCGATATCCTGGAACGGCTTGCCGACCTCATCCGCCCGGCGACCAACTGGAAGCCCGGCCTCGGCCAGCGTCCGGACGGCGCCTATGACGGCCACGCCTTCATGGTGACGCCGCCGATGATGTCGATCCTCGGCGCTACCGCCGACGATATGGAAGAGATCCTCAAAGGTCTCGGCTACCGCTCCGAGGCAAAGCCGGCTGTTGAGGTGAAGGCAAAGCTCGACGCGCTGGACGACGCCGCTCGCGAAGCCGCCGCCGCGAAGCTCGCCGCGGAGGAAGCGGCCCGCGCCGCGCAGGCCAAGGCCGCGGAAGCTGCGGCAACGGACGCGGTTGCGGAAGCGCCCGTCGAAAGTTCGGAGCCGTCTGCCGCCGTCGAAACTGCCGCCGAAGCTCCTGCGGAAGCCGTCTCGGAAGTGGCCGCGGAACCTGTCGCGGGAGAGCCGGCAGACGCTCCTGCCGAGATCACGGAAGAGGCCCATCCTGTAGAGGATGCTCATCCTGCAGAAGATACTGCAGCGGTGCTTGAATCGGCCAAACCCGCCGAAGCTCCCGCCTCCCCCTCGATGGCGGAGGTCGCGGCGCGAAACGACGCGGGTGACGGCGCCGACGATGCAGAGAACACTGATACCGACGGCGCTCCTCCCGCTCCGGCGCTGCGCACCGACCCTCCCCACGCGGGGGAGGGTGAAGGAAGCGAAGCCGCCGCTGGCGAAACCCCGGCCGAGGCTGAAGAGCCGAAGCCTGTCCTTCTGTGGCGTCAGGCGCGTTTCGACCATCAGCGCCCGCGCCACCGTCACGACAACCGTCGCGACAATCGCCCGCGCGGCGGCCAGCCCGCGCGCGAGGGTCAAGCAGGTGCCGCAAGCGCCCAGCCGGGCGATCGTCCGGCCAATGAAGGCCACCGCGAGCAGCGCGACGGCGCCGGCAAGCCGCGCTTCGACCGCTCGAAGTTCAAGCCGAGGCCGGAGACGGGCGACCGGCGCGAGGGCGGCGAACGGCGCGAAGGCAGGCCGCAGGGCGAACGTCCAGATCGCCACGAGGGGGGCCGCCGCGACGGACGGCCGGACTGGAAGGGCAACAGGCAGGATGGCAAGGGCAGCGCTCCGGGCGGCAAGTCCGCCTTCCAGGGCAAGCCGCGCGACGAGCGCCCGCAGCGCTTCGATCCGGATTCACCCTTCGCCAAGCTCGCCGCCTTGCGCGACCAGCTGAAGAAATAGGCTAGAGCATGATCCCGAACCGAAGGACCGCGTTAGCGAAAAGTGGGAACCGGTTTTCGGATAGGATCATGTTCCAACAAAGCTAGCCCCGATGGTTGGAGAAGGCCGCCAGCGCATCGACAAATGGCTGTTCTTCTCGCGCGCTGTGAAATCGCGGTCCCTGGCGGCAAAGGTCGTCGTTGCCGGACGCGTCCGCATCAATCGCGACAAAGCAGCGCAGGCCTCGGATCTGGTCAAGCCCGGCGACGTGCTGACCATCACGCTGGAGCGACGAATCCTGGTTTGGAAAGTGCTGAATTGCGGCACGAGGCGCGGCCCGGCAGACGAGGCGCGCCTGCTTTACGAGGATATGTCGCCGGCGCCGACACCCAAAGGCGAGGCCGTTCCAGACGCCATTCCGGCGCTGCGCGAGGCCGGCAGCGGCCGTCCGACCAAGCGCGAGCGCCGGCAGACCGACCGGCTGCTTGGCGACGACTGAAGAGACGACCGGACCGCGTCGCGGCAGGCGACCCGGAATTCTGTTCCGCAACGCCGGCTCATGCGGCAAGCCCTGCCCTTGCAAGCAGGGGTCAAAGGCGTTACCTCACCTTCAAAAGCCCCGCAGAAAGGGACTTCCCGGAGCCTGCAATGACCTATGTCGTGACCGACAATTGCATCAAATGCAAATACATGGACTGCATCGAGGTCTGTCCGGTCGACTGTTTCTACGAAGGCGAGAACATGCTCGTCATCCATCCCGACGAGTGCATCGACTGCGGCGTCTGCGAGCCGGAATGCCCGGCCGACGCAATCAAGCCGGACACCGAGGGCGGCCTCGACAAATGGTTGCAGGTCAACGCCGAATACGCCGACAAATGGCCCAATATCACCGCCAAGAAAGAGCCGCCGGCGGACGCCAAGACCTTCGACGGCGAGACCGGGAAGTTCGAGAAATATTTCTCGGCCGAGCCAGGCGAAGGCGATTGATGCAGGCGCCGGCAATGCCGGCATGACGCGACGTAACGGGGTCGATACAATCGCTGTCTTGACAGGCAGCGACCCCGCTTGGCGTTAGCGAATGCAGCAAAACCTTGATTCTTCCGACTTTTTGTGTTACATCAACCAAACATGCCGGTGACACGACGTCGATTTATGGCGCTAACGCCCCAAATCACTGAAAGGTGAGCTTCTCAATCCGGACCAGAGCAATCTGGGGCAGGCGGTCGCATTCGTGCGGTTTGCCGTCTCGGCTTTTTCCGGTGGGTTCATCTGTTGTGCGGCTAACGGTCGGTAGCCCGACCGCGCGATTTTAGCCGGCGCCGCCATGCCGGCGCTACAACAAGGAGTTCAGGGCGTAATGGCAACGATCACCCCGCAGAAGAAGTCCACCGCGGCCCGCCACGGGTTCAAGACCGGCGAGTTCATCGTCTATCCGGCGCATGGCGTAGGCCAGATTGTGGCCATCGATGAGCAGGAAGTAGCCGGTCACAAGCTGGAACTGTTCGTCATCGATTTCCAGAAGGACAAGATGCGGCTGAAGGTTCCGGTCGCCAAGGCGACCTCGATCGGCATGCGCAAGCTGTCGGAAGAGGATTATGTCGAGCGTGCGCTGAAGGTCGTGCAGGGCCGCGCCCGCATCAAGCGCACCATGTGGTCGCGCCGCGCCCAGGAATATGATGCCAAGATCAATTCGGGCGACCTGATCTCGATCTCGGAAGTGGTGCGCGACCTCTATCGCGCCGACAACCAGCCGGAGCAGTCCTATTCCGAGCGTCAGCTCTATGAAGCCGCGCTCGACCGCATGGCCCGCGAGATCGCCGCGGTGAACCGCATGTCGGAAACCGAGGCGGTGCGCCTCATCGAGGTCAACCTCAACAAGGGTCCGAAGCGCGGCGCCAAGGCCGACAACGAGGAAGCCGAGCAGGAAGAAGCTGCCTGAATTTCTCGTTCTGACTGAATGCGAAAAACCCGGCCTGGCGCCGGGTTTTTTGTTTCTGCGCGTGGGGGTCCGACGGACGGGCGAGACCCGTGGCTCGCCCTGGTAAGTCCCTGCACAGTAGCACGGCGGAGTGCGGCGCCGCCCCCCGGACCTACAAGGCGGAGGTACAGAAGCTCAGCCGCCCCCTTCCTTCTGCGCCTCTTCCTGCCGCAGCGACGCGATGAAGCGCTTGGTCCGCTCGCGCTCGGGGCTATCGAACACCACAGAAGCCGGGCCCTTCTCGACGACGACACCAGCATCGAGGAAGACCACGTCCTGCGCGATCTTGGAAGCGAGCCGCAGGTCGTGCGTAGCCATCACCATGGTCGTGCCCTCGCGCGCAAGCTGGGCGAGCACATCCACCACTTCCTGCGCCAGTTCCGGATCGAGCGCCGAGGTCGGCTCGTCGCAAAGCAGCACGCGCGGCGATGGCGCCAGTGCCCGGGCGATCGCCACGCGCTGCTGCTGGCCGCCTGACAGCGTCGCCGGCCACGCATCGGCCTTGTGCGTCATGCCGACCTTTTCGAGCAGCGCCATCGCCCGCTCGCGCGCCTTTGGCTCAGCCCATTTCAGCACCGTCACCAGCCCTTCCATGACGTTCTCGATCGCCGTGCGATGCGGGAACAGTTGAAAATTCTGGAACACCATGCCGGTCTGCAGGCGGATGCGCTGGATGTCCTTTGCCGGCACCTTGCCGCCCGGATGGAATGCAATCGTCTCCTCGCCGATGCGCAAGGAACCGGAAGTCGGGATCTCCAGGAGGTTGATGCAGCGCAGCAGCGTGCTTTTGCCGCCGCCGGAAGGGCCGACCAGCGCCGTCACGCTGCCCTCGTCGAGGCTGACGGTGACGCCTTTCAGCACCAGATTGTCGCCGAAGCGCTTTTCGATGTTGGTGAGGCCGATCACGCGTTGGCCTCCAGGAAGCCGCCATAGCGGTTGAGCCGCACCTCCAGCCGCGCCTGCAGCGCCGACAGCACCGAGCTCAATGCGAGATAGAGCGCCGCCGCCTCGACATAGAGGATCAGCGGCTCGTAGGTGGTGGCGACGATGCGTTGCGCGGCCTGGAACATCTCCGGCACCGTGATGGCGGCCGCCAGCGACGTGTCCTTGACCAGCGAGATGAAGGTGTTGGAGAGCGGCGGCACCGCGACGCGGCCTGCTTGCGGAAGGATCGTGCGCCGCATCGCCTGGCTCCAGGTCATGCCGATCGAATAGGAGGCCTCCCACTGCCCCTTCGGCACCGAGCCTATGACGGCGCGGATGATCTCCGACGTATAAGCGCCGATGTTCAGCGTGAAGCCGATCAGCGCGGCGGGAAAGGCGTCGAGCAGGATGCCGACCGACGGCAGGCCGTAGAAGATCAGGAAGAGCTGCACCAGCAGCGGCGTGCCGCGAAAAATCCAGACATAGAAGCGCACCAGCGCAACCAGCGGCTTCGGGCCGAACAGCCTGATCAGCGCCGTGACCAGTCCGGCGATGAGCCCCAGCGCGAAGGACAAGAGCGTCAGCGGCACGGTGAAGATCAGCGCCGCCCATAACAGCGTCGGCAACGATTCCAGCATCAATTGCAGCCAGTGCGGCACGGAGCGCTTCTCCTTTCCGGATACGGCGGCACCTTCCCCCGTACGGAACGACTATCATGCAAAAACCGGCGGACCGTCAAAGCCGACCCCGATATCATGCAAAAAATGGCGGGCCGTCTTTGACGGCCCGCCTGTTTTCGAGCGAAAGGACGACTGCCTTAGTTCGAAACGTCCTGGCCGAAATACTTGTCGGCGATCTTCTTGTAGGTGCCGTCGGCCTTGATGTCGGCCAGCGCCTTGTTGATCGCCGCGACCAGTTCCGGGTCGCCCTTGCGCACGATGACGCCGGAATAGTCGGCGTTCTCTTCCTGCGCGGCGATCTTCACATTGGCGTCCGGCTTGTGCTTCTTGAAGTCGAGGAAGGACAGGCTGTCGTTGATGGTGGCGTCTGCGCGGCCGGTGAGCAGAAGCTGGATCGACTGGTCGAAGCCGTCGGTGCCGACCAGTTCCGCTCCGTTCTTCTCGGCGAGCTTGCCGAAATTCGAGGTCAGCGACTGCGCCGACTTCTTGCCCTTGAGGTCGGCGAAGGTCTTGATGTCGGTGTTGTCGCCGCGAACGATCAGCACGGCCTTCGAGGCGATGTAGGGATCGGAGAAATCATACTTGGCCTTGCGGGCATCGGTGATGCCGACCTCGTTGATGACGGCGTCGTAGCGGTTGGCGTCGAGGCCGGCGATCAAGCCGTCCCACTTGCCTTCGAGGAACTGCACCTTGACGCCGAGCTTGTCGGCGATGGCCTTGGCGATCTCCACGTCGAAGCCGACCAGCGCGTTGGATTCGTCATGATAGGTAAAGGGCGCATAGGTGCCTTCGGTGCCGACCTTGAACACGCCGGCCTGCTTGATCTGGTCGAGATTGGCGCCGGCATGGCTGGCGGTGACCGCCAGAACCTGCAGCGTTGCGCCGATAAGCAGCGATTTAAGCCATTTCATTTTTCTGTGATCCCGTTTTGACCGGTACCCCGGCTCGATTGTGCGAGCCGGAAACTGACAGATAGAAGCCTGCGAAATAAGGAACCAGATTTCAAATATCGGCTCTGCCAGAAATCTGGTTCTCAAAATCACTCGACAATCCGCCAAGCGGCATTCCCGGGGGATAACAAAATGTTCCCGCGGGCAACATTTGCCCCCTCGGGCGGCGGAACCATCGATGCGCCTGACACGTTGCATGGCTGTTGTAGGGCACGGCGGTGTCTTTTCAACCGCCGTAAACGAACCACCGCCAAAAGGAGCCGGCATGATAGAGGACGCGGCAGGACGGACACTAGTCCGGGCGGCAATGAGGGCTCCCTATCTCGAGCGCGACGAGGAGCATGTCCTCGCCTTGCGCTGGAAGGAAGAGAACGACCAGCACGCGCTGCACAGGATCACCGTCGCCCATATGCGCCTGGTCATCTCCATGGCTTCGAAATTTCGTCACTACGGCCTCCCGCTCGGCGATTTGATCCAGGAAGGCCATGTCGGCCTGCTTGAGGCGGCGGCCCGTTTCGAGCCCGCGCGAGAAGTCCGCTTTTCGACCTACGCCACCTGGTGGATCCGCGCCTCGATGCAGGACTACATCCTGCGCAACTGGTCGATCGTGCGCGGCGGCACCAGTTCGGCGCAGAAGGCGCTGTTCTTCAATCTGCGGCGTTTGCGCGCTCGCCTCGCCAATGGCGCCGAGCCGCTCTCCAATGCCTCGCTCTACCGCGAGGTCTCGGTTGCCCTCGGTGTGCCGGAGGCCGACGTGGCGATGATGGATTCGCGGCTGTCCTCTCCCGACAGCTCGCTCAACGCGCCCTTGGCCGACGAGAACGGCGCCGCCGAGCGGATGGATTTCCTGGTCTCCGAAGACCCGCTCCCCGACGAGATCGTCGGTGAAAGGATCGATGTCCAGCGCCGGGCCGTCTGGTTGAAAAGCGCGCTCGGCGCGCTCAACGCCCGCGAGCTTCGCATCATCGAGGAGCGCAGATTGAGCGATGACGGCGCCACGCTGGAATCGCTTGGCGAGCAGCTCGGCATCTCCAAGGAGCGCGTCCGCCAGATCGAGGCCCGCGCCATGGAGAAGCTGAAGCTGGCGCTGGTGAAGCAGAACCCGGAATTCCTGGCCGAAGCCGCCTGAGAGATAGCGCAACCACCAGAGATCGTTAAATCAGATATTTATTAAATATGAATATACTGCCATTGAGGCAGGGTTCTTACTTTCTCATATCTATCGACTGTGAATTCTTTAACAGACCATCGTAGCGCAATCGTTCTTGTTGAAGCCTCCAGATCAAACGGATGGGGGATTTGCCATGCTGCGATGCTGCGTGTTCCTTGCAGCCTTGATGCTCGTCAGTCTCACGATCGTCGAAGCGCATGCCGATCGAAGGGTTGCCCTTGTCATCGGCAACTCCGACTACCGCGAAATCCCGGCGCTCAAGAACCCGGACAAGGATGCCGAGGACGTATCGAAGACATTCCGGCTGGCCGGCTTCCAGGTGTTCGCCGCCAAGGACTTGACCAAGCTTCAGTTCGAAGAGCAGTTCCGCAACTATCTGGCGGCAGCAGATGGGGCCGATCTCGCGGTCGTCTACTATTCCGGCCACGGTTTTCAGATCGGCGGGGAGAACTTCCTGATCCCGGTCGACGCGTCCCTCAAGGATGCGGCCGACATGGAGGTCCAGGCCGTCAAGGTCAATGACATACTGCGGCAGCTGCGCTCGAAATCGAAGATCCAGGTGATCATCCTCGACGCCTGCCGCAACAATCCTTTTCCGCGCAAGGACTACTGGCTGCGCGACCAGTTGATCGTCGCCGACGGCACCGGCCTGGCGCAAGTCATAGGTTCACAGAACACGCTGATTGCCTTCGCCACTGAGCCGGACGCAGTCGCCTATGACGGATCCGGCGACCTCAGCCCGTTCTCGTCATCTTTCTCGCGCCGCGCGCTGGCGCCGAACCAGGAGATACGCTCGGTCATGGCGGCTGTCCGCCGCGACGTGGTCAAGGCGACCTCCGGCAAGCAGGTTCCGTGGGAGAACTCCTCGCTGATCGACGATGTCGTGCTGATGCGCGGGGCCGGGCAACCGGCGCAGCCGCCGCCCGACACCCAGCAGGACCAGCAGACAGCGGGACGCGGAATTGAGGTCGCCGCCGCCACCGAAGCGATTGGAAATCGCGACATCCGCGTCCCGGTCGGCGTCGGCCCGGTTCCGCTGAGACTGGACTTTCCGGCCAAGGATGCCTCGATCGGCCTCAAGCTTGCGAGCTACCCGGCAACCGGAACGCTCTCCTTGCCGGATCGCGTCCTGTCGCCGCAATCGAGCCTGATGGCCGCCGAGGTCGACAATCTGCGATACGAGCCGCAGATCGGTTCGGCCGCTCCCGTCGAAGTCGGCTTCCAGATCCGCGTGGGCAACGCCGTCAAGCAGGCGACGATGACACTGTCGCCGAACGTCGACCCCTGTGACCAGGCCGCCGGCGAGCCGCTCGACCTGCAGGGCGTCGTCCCAGGCCGCTTGCCGAACGAGATCGGCGGCGGGGCTGTCGAAGCCTGCGAGGCGGCGGTGAAGGCCTACCCCGACATTGCGCGCTTCCGTTACGAGCTGGGCCGGGCGTTGCTGGCGTCGGGCAGGATCGATGAAGCCAGGCAGGCGATCCAGCAAGCTGCGGACAAAGGACATATCCGCGCCCTGTTCGCGCTCGGCTCCATCGCCTCTTCCGGGACGGCTGTCGACTTCGCGAAGGCGAACGACCTCTATTCGAAAGCGTCCGACAAGGGAGACCCCTACGCCACGGCCGCCTGGGGGCGCGCTTTGTTCAACGGGCTCGGCGTCCAGCGCGATTCCGGCAAGGGGCTGGACCTGCTGCTCCAGGCGGCGGCGATGGGGCACATCGATGCCATGAAGGACCTTGCGGTGATCTTCAAGGAAGGCCGCAATGGCGTGCCCGCCGACCCGGCCCGCGCCCTGGCTTTCCTCAAAGCCGGCATGGAGCGGCAAGACATGTATTCGATGAGCCTCCTGGGCCTTCCCCTGCGCAAGACCGTGGCAGTCGCGTCGTGCAAGGTCCCGCCGAAAATCATCACAAAGGTAAAGGTGATCCGCATACCCGCACCGAAGGCGAAGGCCCCGAAGCCCCCAGTGACGTCAATCCCAAGGGGCGCCAAGCCAGGGCAGGACGGCCGGGCGTCTTGGCGCGGCAATGGCGGCGATCATTCCGATCCGCCCAGCAACAACACCGGCAAAAACACCGGCGACGGCATCAGCGGCAGCACCGACTTCTGATGGCGGCGACGAAAGCCTGGGATCGGCCAAGCGCCGGCCCAGGTTGCGGCCGCAGGCGGCCTGACGGCCTACCTGTCGGTGACGATCTTGACCTTGTCGCCGGTCGACACCGTGGCGCCCGGCGACATGGCGTTGAGCACCCGGAAGAGATCGAGCTTGCGGTCGACGCCGACCATCTGCGCGGCGAGCGAGCCCATGGTCTGGCCGGCCTGAACGGTGACGACGCGGATATGCAGCGGCTTCAGCGCTGCCTTTTCGGCCGGGCTCAGCACGCGAAAGGAACCGCTGACTGAGCGCGCGACCGGGTCCAGCGCGGTGCTGGCCGAGGGCGCCGCCGTCAGCAGCCTGTAAACCTGCCCGCCGGCGCGGATCACGGCGATGTCGAACTGCCAGCCTTGCGCGCTGGCATGCGCCGTCGCCGCCTCGTTGCCATTGACCATGTCCTGGCGCACGCTGGCATCTTCCAGCCCGGCCACCCAGCCGCTGCGGATATAGTCCGTGAGCGACACCGACTTGTCGATCGCCACGCCGTCGAAGCGGATGGCGATGTCGCCAGGCCCGGTCGCAGTGACCGCAGCCGCCGAATTGTCGATGACGAATCCCTCCGGCACCGTGAAGGAAACGCCGAGATTGGGATGCATGAAGGTCTGGCCGCGCACATAGCCTTCTTCCGGCGTATCGCCGTAGAGCAGGCCGTCGATGCCGGCCAGAAATGCGTCGCGGTCGCGCGTGCCGACGCCAGGCGGACCGAAATTGCGCGCAAGGCGCTGCGCCAGATCGATGCGCTGGGGCGTATTGGGGTGCGTCGCCAGGAAGTCGAGGCTGGCGTCGGTGGCGCCGCTGACCGAGCGGAAATCGGTATAGGCCGACATCGACTGCAGGAAGCGGCCGGCCGCATAGGGATCGTAGCCCGCTTCGCCGATCGACTTGATGCCGATGGCGTCGGCCTGCAGTTCCTGGTTGCGCGAGAATTGCGCGAGCCTGAGCTTACCCCTGATCAGCGCCGCCTTGGCGGTCGGGCTGTCGCCGAGCACGTCCGACACCACCTTGGTCGCGAGGCCTTCCTCGGCCTCGAGCTGCTGGCGCTGCAGCCCATGATTCGCCGTGACGTGGCCCATCTCATGCGCGATGACTGCGGCGAGCTCGGAGGAATCGTTGGCCAGCGCCAGCAGGCCGCGCGTCACATAGAGATAGCCGCCCGGCAGCGCGAAGGCGTTGACGTTGGGCGAATTGAGGATGGTGATGCGATAGGTCTGGGTCGGATTGGCCGAAACCACCGTCAGATTGCCGACGACCTTGGCCACCATGCGTTCGAGCCTGGGGTCGGAATACTCGCCGCCATAGGTGGCCAGGATGCGCGGATGCTGCGCCTTCGCCATTTCGGCGAGCTTGGCGTTGGCGGCGACATTGTCGACGGTGATCGGCTTGTCGGAAGGCTGGAAGCCGCTCTCCTGCACGTCCGGCGGCGTGAACATCTGGCAGCTGGCCAGCAAGGCAACGCTCGCCAGCGCGAAGAATCGTGCAAGCGGCCTCATCCACACTTTCTGAGCGCCGGTCGACAGATCGGCTTCCTTTCGAAATCTTTCGGCAAATCACTGTCCCGCCGGACCAGCATGGCTGGACCTAGCCATACTCCCCCGGACAAGGCAAGCAAACGCCGGATCGCCCATTGCCGGTTTGGCCGTAAATTATGTCCGCTTCCGGGCAATATGTTGTGATCCGGCAACGGTGCCGCCTCGATCGCCGATATAGCGCCTGAACCCATCCGGTCCAGATCGATCGAAGAAATCATCCGCCGGCCCGATTGCCGCGATCGCGCCTTCGTCGAGGAATGCGACGTCCTGGCCGATGCGGTGCGCATCTTCGGGCTGATGCGTAACGAACAGGACTGTCATTTTGCGCTCGGCATGGATGCCTGCCACAAGGTCGAGCATGTCGTCTCGCAGCGCCGGGCCGAGCGACGCGAAAGCTTCGTCGAGCAGCAATACGGGTCGGTCGCGCAGCAGCACCCTCGCCAGCGCCACGCGCTGCCGCTCGCCGCCGGAAAGCTCGCGCGGCAGCCGCTTTTCCTTGCCCGCAAGGCCAACCCGCGCCAGCGCCTCGACGACTGCCGCCCGATCGGCATCGCCGAGCCTGAGCGACGGCGAGCGGCCGAGCCCGACATTGGCCTCGACCGCAAGATGCGCAAAAAGGTTGTTTTCCTGGAACACCATCGACACCGGCCGCGCCGAAGGCGGCGCGTTGCCGAGATCGATACCGCCGATCAGCACCTTGCCTGTGCCGGGCGTTTCGAAGCCGGCTATCAGATTGAGCAGCGTCGACTTGCCGGAGCCGCTCGGCCCCATGATGGCGGTGATCCTGCCGGCCGCGAATTCGGCGTCGAAGCGGAAGGAGGCCTCGCCATAGCTGAACGAGACGCCGTCCAGCGCAACAGTGAGGCCCTTTTCCTCGGCAGTGCCATTGATGGTCGTCATGATCTTCCTTCGCGCCCAAGCCAGTCGGCGGCGACCACCAGCATCAGGCAGACGAGGCCGAGCAGCAAGGCAAGCCCCGCCGCGTCGGCTGTCCGGTAGCTGCCCATGCGCGCGAGCAGCAGGTAGGGCAAGGTCTGCACGGAATCGCTGCCGAACAGCGCGATCACGCCGAGATCGCCGAGCGACAGCGCCATGGCGAAGGCGAAGCCGGTGGCTAAAGGCCGCCTGAGCGACGGCCAGTCGATCAGGCTGAGCCGGGTCCAGCCGGATATGCCGAGCGCCAGGCAAAGCCGCTCATGGCGTTCGCTGGCCGCGTCATAGGCAGGGCGAATGGCGCGGATGGCAAAGGGCATCGCCATTACCGCGTTGACGGCGACGACCATGATCGGCGCGATGGCAAAGACATCGGTGACGTTGCGCAAGGCCAGGAACCAGCCCGCCCCAAGCACGATCGGCGGCACGACGAGCACGAAACCGGCGCCGGTGTCGGTGGCGTGTTCGAGCAGGCTCATGGCGCCACCTGTCCGGCGCCGCAGGGCCAGCGCGCGCCGCGCCGCAATCAGCGCCAGCGACAGCGCCACGCCGAGCAGCGCCGCGAGGAACGCGAGGCCCGCGCTGGTGGTGGCGGCCCGGCGCACCGCCTCTTCACCCGCCAACCGGCCGAGATCGGCCTCCAGGCCTGAAAACACGGTCGCCGCCATCGGTCCGGCGACGAACAGCAGGGCAAGCGCGATGAGGCCGGCGTTCAGCACGCCCTCCATCCGGCCCGCCGAAAGATAGCGGCGCGGCGCCACCGGCAGATTGGCGTCCCCGACCGTGTTGGCGCCAAGCCGCGTGAGCACGATGACCACGACGAAGGTCAGGGCGATCTGCAGCAGCGTCAGCACCACGGCGCGCGCGGGATCGAAATCGAAGCGCAGCGCCTGGTAGATGGCGACCTCCAGCGTCGTCGCGGCCGGACCGCCGCCCAGCGTCAGCACGATGGTGAAGGACGTGATGCAGAGCATGAAGACCAGCCCGGCAACCCCCGGCATGGCCGCGCGCAGCACCGGCCATTCGATCAGCCGGAACGCTGGCCGGGCACCCATGCCAAGCTGGCTCGCCAGCCGCCACTGGTCGGCAGGAATGGTGCCCAGCGCCTCGAGGAACAGGCGCGTGGCCAAGGGCAGGTTGAAGAAGACATGCGCGACGAGGATGCCGGAGAGGCCGTAGATCCCCGGCCACTCTGCGCCGCCAAGCTCGGCGAAGATGCTGGCAAAGTACCCGGCCCGTCCATAGAGCGCCAGGATACCGAGCGCGGCGACGATGGCCGGCAGCGCCAGCGGCACGGTGAAAAGCTGCAGGATAAGGCGACGGCCGGCAAAAGCCGGATGTCTCGACAAAGCCCGTGCCACCAGCAGCGCCGGCGCGACCGACAGCAGTGTCGACAGCAGCGCCTGCCACAGCGTGAAGCGGGCGACGCGCAAGAGGTAGCCGTCGAAGGCGGCGGCAGCGCCGGAGAGATCATGCGCGCCTTCGACGGCGAGGCCGATGAAGGCGCCACCGATCAGCACGGCTACGGCCGCAAGGGCGATGATGCCGGCGGTGACGCGGGAGTCAGGGTGCACGGCGGGTAGCACGTTGCACCTTGGTGGAATTCAGCGGACGCCGCGTTCCTTCGCGCCCCCCTCTGTCCTGCCGGACATCTCCCCCTCTAAGGGGGAGATCAGACGTCACGCCGGCCTTCGCCAATCTCCAAAGCTGCAGGATTGAGCAGGGCGCCAAAGCTGCCAATCTCCCCCCTTGAGGGGGAGATGTCCGGCAGGACAGAGGGGGGTGGCTTGGCGCGAACTTCAAAGGAATAGCGAACCTACTTGCCCATCACCGCCAGCCACTCATCCACCCAGGCCTTGCGGTTGGCCGCGACTTCTTGCGGGCTGAACAGCAAGGTCTTGGTCGGCTTCACCAGCTTGTCGAAGGCCGGGTTGAGCGGCTTGTCGGTCTTGCCGGCCGGGAACATCCAGTTGGTTTCCGGAATGACGTCCTGGAATTTCGGCCCGGTCATGAATGCGATGAACTTTTGCGCCAGCGGGTTCTTCGCGCCGGTCGTGGTGATGCCTGCGACCTCGATCTGCAGGTATTCGCCTTCCTCGAAGGATGCAGCCTGATAGCGCACGGTGTTCTCGGCCACCATGTGGTAGGCCGGCGAAGTGGTGTAGGACAGCACCATCGGCGCCTCTCCCTTGGTGAACAGGCCGTAGGCCTCGCTCCAGCCCGGCGTCACCGTCAGCACCTTCGGCTTGAGCTTGGCCCAGGCTTCCGGCGCCTTGTCGCCATAGACCGACTTCACCCACAGGAGCAGGCCGAGGCCGGGCGTCGAGGTGCGCGGATCCTGGATGACGATCTTGTCCGTGCCGCTGCCTTCCACCAGGTCCTTCAGGCTCTTCGGCGGCGTCTTCAGCTTCTGCGTGTCATAGACGACGGCGAAATAGCCGTAGTCGAAGGGCACGAAAGTGTCGTCGCTCCAGCCGCCGGGCACATTGATGCCGGACACGTCGCCATGCGGCGCAAACAGACCGCTCGCCTTGGCATCGGCGGTCAGATTGGTGTCGAGGCCGAGCACGACATTGGCCTTGGTGCCGGCGCCTTCCAGCTTGACGCGGTTGAGCAAGGCGACGCCGTCGGCGACCGAGACGAATTCGAGATCGCAGCCGCATTCGGCCTCGAACTCTTTCTCGATGGCCGGTCCGGGACCCCAGTCGGCGGTGAAGCTTTCATAGGTATAGACGGTGAGCTTGTCCTTCGCAGCGGCAGGCGCAACGCCTGCCAGAAGCGAAACAAGACCGGTTGCGAGAATGAGATGGGACAGCATCGCGCGCATCGGCGCCTCCTTCGTTCGAGTGACAAGGAATTGAGGCGCCGGATGGTCCGAAACGTCTAATCCCTCCGCCGGTACAAACCGGATCAGGTTCAGCGGGTTGGCTTGGTTGCCTCTCAGCCGGATCACGTCCGGCACCCCGTTAGAGCGTTTCGACAGATAGGCCGCGCCGAAGCGGCGCGCAAGCGGAAGTTTGCCCGGCAGCTAATGTTCGAGCGGGACCTTGGACGCGACGTGCGGCGCTACGCGGCTTCCGTTTCGCCCGGCGGGCTGGTAAGGGCGACGGCCATGGGCACATTCACCATCCTGCTTGGCGGCGACCTCATCCGCACGCCCCGGCTCGAACGCCAGATCGAAGCGTCGCGCATCATCGCCGCCGATGCCGGCATCGGCCATGCCCGCATGCTTGGCCTGGTACCGGAGCTCTGGGTCGGCGATTTCGACTCGGTACCGGCGAACCTGCCAAAGAATCTGGCCGCCGTGCCGCGAAAAGTCTTTCCGGCCGAGAAGGACATGACCGACGGCGAGCTCGCCGTCGCGGAAGCGCTTCAGCGCGGCGCCACCAGCCTGGTGCTGGCCGGCGCCTTCGGCGGCAAGCGCGCCGACCATGCCTTCCTGCATCTGACGCTAGCCCTGCGCTTGGCTGCGGCCGGCACGCGGGTGCTGCTGACCAGCGGCGCGCAGGAGGGCGTTCCCGTCCTGCCTGGCAAGGCCAGCTTCGACTATGATGACGGTACGCTGTTTTCGGTGCTCGGCTTCTCCGACCTGTCCGGCCTGACCGTTACCGGCGCCAAATGGCCGCTCGACCGCGTCGAGGTGGCGTTCGGCTCCTCGCTCACTATATCAAACGAGGTCGAAGGGCAGCTTGGCATCGCGCTGGAGCGCGGCCGGGCGCTGCTTCTGGCCCACCCCTATCCTCTTCCAGAAAGTTGACATGGCGCCGCCACTCCTCAATCTCGACGGCATTAAACTGACCTTCGGCGGCACCCCGCTGCTCGATGGCGCGGCGCTCAGCGCATCCGCCGGCGAGAAGATCGCGCTGGTCGGCCGCAATGGCTCGGGCAAGTCGACGCTTCTCAAGATCGCCGCAGGCATGATCGAGCCGCAGGACGGCGAGGTGTTCCGCCAGCCTTCAGCCACGGTCCGCTATCTGCCGCAGATGCCGGACATGGATGGCTTCGCGACCGTCCGCGCCTATGTCGAAGCCGGCCTCGGCCCGGCCGACGATCCGCATCGCGCCACCTATCTGATGGAGCATCTCGGCCTCACCGGCGAGGAGCGGCCGAACGACCTTTCCGGCGGCGAGGCGCGCCGCGCAGCGCTTGCCAGGGTCATGGCGCCGGAGCCCGATATCCTTCTGCTCGACGAACCGACCAATCATCTCGATCTTTCCGTGATCGAATGGCTGGAAGAAGAGCTTGCCCGCACCTCGTCGGCGGTCATTCTGATCTCGCACGACCGCCGCTTTCTCGAACGCGTCACGCGGGGCACGGTCTGGCTGGACCGCGGCCAGACGCGGCGGCTCGACAAGGGCTTCGCGCATTTCGAGGAATGGCGCGACCAAGTGCTGGAAGAGGAAGAGCGCGAGCAACACAAGCTCGGCCGCCAGATCGTGCGCGAGGAGCACTGGCTGCGCTATGGCGTGACCGCAAGGCGTAAGCGCAACATGCGTCGCCTCGGCGAATTGCAATCCATGCGCCAGCGCTTCCGCGGCCATCGCGGCGCCGAAGGCACGGCGACCATGGTGGCGAGCGACGCCGCCGAATCCGGCAAGCTGGTGATCGAGGCGAAAAACATCGAGAAGAGCTTTGGCGACCTCACCGTGGTCAAGGGCTTCTCGACCCGCATCCAGCGCGGTGATCGCGTCGGCCTGGTCGGACCGAACGGCGCCGGCAAGACAACGCTGTTGAAGATGCTGACCGGCGAGATGAAGCCCGATGCCGGCTCGATCCGGCTCGGCACCAATCTGGAAATCGCCACGCTCGACCAGAAGCGCGAAGCGGTTGATCCGGCGGAGACGCTGGCGCAATATCTCACCGACGGACGCGGCGAGAACCTCGTCATCAATGGCGAGCAGCGCCATGTCGTTTCCTACATGAAGGATTTCCTGTTCAAGCCGGAGCAGGCGCGCACGCCGGTGCGCGAGCTTTCCGGCGGCGAGCGCGCGCGGCTGCTGCTGGCCCGCGTTCTTGCAAGGCCCGCCAACCTCCTGGTGCTCGACGAGCCGACCAACGATCTCGACATGGAGACGCTGGAGCTGCTGCAGGAACTGGTCGCCGGCTTTGCCGGGACGGTGATCCTGGTCAGCCACGACCGTGACTTCCTCGACCGCACCGTCACCAGCGTGATCGCGCCGGACGGCGGCGGACGCTGGATCGAATATGCCGGCGGCTATTCCGACATGCTGGCGCAACGCGGCGGCACCAGGCTGGAGGATCGCAAGGCGCGGCCGAAGGTTGAGACGAGCGAGGCTGCGCCGAAAGCCGAACAAGCCGCGCCGAAGGGTCCGGCGAAGAAGCTCTCGTTCAAGCAGAAATTCGCGCTGGACACCTTGCCGAAGAAGATCGAAGCGGTGACGGCCTCGATCTCGCGGCTGGAGAATAACATCGCCGACCCCTCCTTCTACGAGCGCGATCCGGCCTCATTCCAGAAGACCATAGCCGCGCTCGACAAGGAGCGAACGACGCTCGCCGCGCTTGAGGAAGAGTGGCTGGAGCTGGAGATGTTGCGGGAGGAGATGGAGGGTTAGAACCCTTGCCTGCATGCGTTTATGCGCCTATTGTATGCGCATAAAGGACGCGGTCATGCTTCAATCAAATGAAAAATCGCAACGCAAATCGGTCAACACCTCGATTGATTCCAGATTGATCGAGGAGGCTAAGGCGCTGGGCATCAACATGTCCCGTGCCGCCGAGCAAGGGATCGCGAAAGCGATTTCCGCCGAAAAGACGCGGCGCTGGCAGGAAGAGAACAAGGCGGCGCTCGAAAGCTCCAACGAATACGTCAAGCGCAACGGTCTGCCTTTGGCCAAATATCGGCTGTTTTGATGGCCCGTTACGATTTCTACCGGATCGCAAGGAGCGACGGTTATCTTCTCGATGTCCAGTCCGACCTACTGGAACATCTGGATACCAAAGTGGTCGTTCCGCTGTTGCCGCCCAACATGGCACCGTTGCCTGCTCGCAAGCTGAACCCGGTCTTCAGGATCGATGGAGAGGACCATGTAATGGTCACTCAATTCATATCAGCTTTGACGGCTTCTGAACTACGAGCGGCGGAAGGAAATCTTTCCAGGCACCACGACGATATCGTCGCGGCGCTCGATATGCTCTTTCAAGGCTTCTGAGACGCCCTTACCTCAGCCGGATGTCTTCGTAGCCCACGCCTTCAGCGCTTCGTCAAAAACCTTCTCACCGGGGATGCCCTTTTCCATGGTGAGCAGCGCGCGGCGTCCGGTCTTGTAGACCACCGGCACGTCGATCCAGTCCTGGCCTCTGAGCAGCGTCAGGTTGGTGTCCTCGTCGGCCTTGGTGTCGTTGAGCGCGACGAGGAAGAAGCCGTCGGCGATCTTGGCCGGGATGCCGATCAGCGGACTGCCGGCGTCCTGCTCGGAGCCCTTCATGGCGATGCGCAGGATGTTGTCGACGCCGCCGCCGTCGAACCCTTCAGGCGTCAGGAAGATCATCTCGATGATGTGGCTGGCCGGCAAGGTCTGGTCGGTGTTGCGCCGGATCGTCATGCGCAGCTGGACATTCTTGCCGGGGATCGTCGCCTCGGCGCGGATCGCCGGCTCCGGCGGCAGGTCGCCGCCCGGCGATTCCTGCACCAGCGACCAGACGATGTTGCCGGGTTCGGCCGTGCCCTGCTGGGTGCTGGTGCGCTCCTCATAGAAGATCGCCTTCTGCCCGACCGGCACGGTCGCCTCAGCCGTCGCCGCCGCGGGCGGTGTCGTGCCCGCCGCTGGCGGCGTTGCCGCCGGCGCGGGCGGCGTGGCGCCAGCCGCGGGCGGCGTTGCCGCATCAGCCGCTGGCGGCGTGGTTCCGGCCGCCGGCGGCGCCGGATTGGTCGCGTCGGTCGCCGGCGCCGCCGGCGTTGCTCCCGCGGCAGGCGTCTCAGGCGTTTGCGTGGCGGGAGCAGGCGGAGTGCCAGTCGTTGCGGGCGCCGCTGCCGGCGCAACCGGCGGCCGCGAGGTCAGCGCCGCGACGGATTCGCCTTCGCCGATAGTGGCCTGCCCGGCGGCGGGGCCGGGATCGATCTCCTTGCCCTCTTGGGTCAGGCGCTGCGTGAACTTGGCCGTGTCGGCAGGCTCGCTGGTGCCGGCGGAGGGCGGCGCCGCCGCCGTCTCGGTCGCCGGCTTGGCCGGAGCGGGCTTGACCAGCGGCTCCGTCGAGACCGTCTTGCTGCTGCCGCCAAGGCCGAAGAGCGAGCCGAACGCATTCTTGTTGAGCCATATGCCGTAGCCGCCGCCGGCCAGCACCAGCAGCGCGATAACGGCGGCGATCAGGCCGCCATAGCTTCGCTTGCGCCGCTGCGGCTGGTGCCGCAGGCGCCGGAAGGTATCGGCCGCCGGCTGCTCGTCATTAGCGAACACGTCGCTGCCGTCGTCGGCATCAGCTTCATCCGCGAGGCCGACATCGTCTTCGCGCGGCGATGGCATCGGCGGTTGCGGCGCCTTCTGCCAGGCTGGCTCCGCTGTTGGCGCAGCCTGCCAACTTGGCTCTGTCCTTGCCGTGCTTTGCCAGGCTGGCTCAGCCTTCGCAGGGTTTTGCGGCGCGGGTCCTGTCTTCGGCGTGCTTTGCCAGCTCGGTTCCGTCCTGGCGGGCGCCGGGGCTGGTCTGAACGGTTCGGATTTGAACGGATCCGGCTTGGCAGGCTCTGGCGCCGCCGGCTGGCGGGCATGGTTCGGCTGGTTCTTGTTGCGGTCGATGGAGGAGAAAATATGCTCCAGTTCCGCCAGCGGATCCTCGGCCGGAACGCGTTTGACATATTCGCGCTCGACGCTGGAAATGGCATCTTCCAGCGAGCGCTTCTGCTTGCTGACGACATCGGGCGCAAGCGGCGGGGAATAGTCGGCGAGCTTCTTGGCCAGCACCACGCGGGCACCGTCGTATATCTGCTTGCGCAGCTCGAACGAAGGTTCGCCCTTCTTATCGAGCTGCTTTTTCAGAACACTAACGAAATCTGCCATGCGTCAGGTAACCTGCATTCTTTTCCCGCCCGCCGCAAATCAGCCGTAGCGCTGGGAAGGGCTGTGAAACTAGTCTTGAAACGGGTCGGTCACAAGTATTGTGTCGTCCCGTTCGGGGCTGGTGGAGAGCAGTGCCACCGGGGCGCCGATCAGCTCTTCGATATGGCGGACATATTTGACGGCTTGCGCCGGCAAATCGTTCCAGCTTCTGGCGCCGGCCGTGGTTCCCTTCCAGCCTTCGAGCGTCTCGTAGATGGGCTCGACCCGCGCTTGCGCGCCCTGGCTGGCCGGCAGGTAATCGATCGTCTCGCCGTCGAGCCTGTAGCCCGTGCAGACCTTGATCTCGTCCAGCCCGTCGAGCACATCGAGCTTGGTGAGGGCGATGCCCTTGATGCCGTTGACGGCGACGGCCTGGCGCACCAGCACGGCATCGAACCAGCCGCAGCGGCGCTTGCGGCCGGTGACGACGCCGAATTCGTGGCCGCGCGTGCCGAGGAACTCGCCGATCTCGTTCTTCTGTTCGGTCGGGAACGGCCCCTCGCCGACGCGCGTCGTATAGGCCTTGGTGATGCCGAGCACATAGCCGATGACACCGGGGCCGACGCCCGAACCGGCGGCCGCCTGCCCGGCCACGGTGTTGGACGAGGTGACGAAGGGATAGGTGCCGTGGTCGATGTCGAGCAGCGTGCCCTGCGCGCCCTCGAACAGGATGCGCTCGCCGGCGCGGCGCTTGTCGTCGAGCACTTTCCAGACACGGTCCATGTAAGGCAGGATTTCGGCGGCCACCGAGGTCAGTTCCTGCATGATCGCCTCATGCGTCGCTTCCGCATGGCCGAGCCCGCGGCGTAGCGCATTGTGGTGCGTCAGCAGCCGGTCGACCTTCAAGGGGAGCGTTTCCAGATCCGCCAAATCCATCACCCGCACCGCGCGCCGGCCCACCTTGTCCTCATAGGCGGGGCCGATGCCGCGGCGTGTCGTGCCAATCTTGGTTCCGGAATTCGAGGCGGCGTCTTCGCGGTACCCGTCCAGCTCCCGGTGCAGCGACAGGATAAGCGCGGTGTTTTCGGCTATTTTCAGGCGTTCCGGCGTGACCTTAACGCCCTGTTCCTTGAGCTTCTTGACTTCGGCGACGAAGGCATGCGGATCGAACACCACGCCATTGCCGATGATCGAAAGCTTGCCTTCCCGCACCACGCCGGAGGGCAGCAGCGACAGCTTGTAGACCTTGCCGTCGACGACCAGCGTATGGCCGGCATTGTGACCGCCCTGGAAGCGCACGACCACATCGGCCCGTTCCGACAGCCAGTCGACGATCTTGCCTTTGCCTTCGTCGCCCCATTGCGAGCCGACGACCACCACATTGGCCATGTTCTTTTCCCTTGAAATGCCGCGTGGGCGGCCTGAAACGACAGGCCTCTATAGCGTCAAGCGCCGGCGCGCGCGACCCTTTCTTTGCCGCTGAAATCCGAACAATCCGCAACGAACGTCATCCTGTCCAGGCACAACAAAAACCGGCTTTCGCATCATTTACTTGCCGCCGCTGCCGCACTACCCCGGCTTCGATCGTTGAACGCATTGCGCCGCGCCGGATTTTGCCGATGCATCGAGCCGCCTATCTTCTGCTTCTGTCGACCATGCTGCTATGGGGTGGCAATTCGGTGGCGGGCAAGCTTGCCGTCGGCCATGTCTCGCCGATGACGCTGGTGTTCCTGCGCTGGGTGATGGCGGTGCTGATCCTGCTGCCTGTCGGCTGGCGGCCGCTGCGCGAGGACTGGCCGCAGCTGCGCAGGCACTGGCGGCTGGTCGCGGCTCTCGGCGCCTGCGGCTTCACGTTCTTCAACGTCATTTTCTACACGGCGCTCAACTACACGACCGCCATCAACGTCTCGATCGAGCAGGCCGCCATCCCGATCGTCATCATCCTTGCCAATTTCGTGTTCTTCCGGCTGCGCGTGCAGGCCTTGCAGATCGTCGGTGTCGCGCTCACCATCGTCGGCGTCGCGCTGACCGCGAGCCATGGCGACCTTCATCAGCTGCTGAAACTCAACCTCAATTTCGGCGACGCCATCATGCTCGTCGCGGTGCTTTGCTACAGCCTTTATTCGGTCGGGCTGCGCCTGAAACCCGCCATTCGCTGGCAAAGCCTCATGCTGGCCTTGTCGATCTCGGCGCTTCTGACCTCCGTGCCCTTCTTCATCTGGGAAGTCATGGCCGGCCGCGTCATCATGCCCGACGCAAGTGGATGGGCGATTGCGCTCTACACGGCACTTGGCGCCTCCGTCGTGTCGCAAATCTTCTACATCAAGGGCAACGAGCTGATCGGCGCCAATCGCGCCGGCTTGTTCATCAACCTGGTGCCGATCTTCGGCACGTTGCTTTCGGTGCTGATCGTCGGCGAGCAGTTTGAGCCCTACCAGGCGCTCGCGCTCGCGCTGGTGCTCGGTGGCATCGCGCTCGCCGAATACAGCGGCAGCAGAGAAGCGCTGCAGATGCGGTGAACCCTCGATGGAATAGACCAAGCAGCAACCAACTATGCCGAGCCCATTAAGCATATCGATATTCGATACTTCGAAGCTCGTGGGACTGATTGACTTTCTCGACTTTCAACGACCAGATGCCGAGGTCGAGCTATTTTGGAGCAATTCCAGGAAAGTGTGACACGGTTGGGCCCGGCTAGTTCGCACTAAGCCTTTCCGCCCGGAATTGCGTCAGACGCAGAGGTAGGGCGGTTCACGGTGAATCGCTCCGGTTCGGATGGAGGGACCATGAATTTCCGGATGTTTTTGGCGCTGATCGCAGCCCTTTTGGGCCTCACGGCCTTTTGCGTATCGGCTTCGGCGGCCAGCGTCGCCCACACCACGACGTCGCTGAATGTCCGCAGCGGCCCGGGCGCGCACTATGCCAGGATCGCAACCCTGCCGGCCGGTCAAAGGGTTGAGCTCTTCCATTGCGAGGACAGCTGGTGCTCGATTCGCGCGGCCGGTATCCATGGCTGGGCGAGCGCTGGCTACCTAGAGCGGTCCCACATCGTGCGGCCCGTGATCGTGCAGCCGCGTATTGTCATTCGCCCGCCGCATTACCGTCCGCACAGGCCGCATTGGCCGCCGCATAAGCCGCACCGGCCGCGCCCTCCCAAGCCTCACAAGCCGCAATGCAAGATCGCGCCCGGCTTCCCCTGCAAGTGAAGTTGGACAAGATCTGAATCTATCGAAACGCCCCGCCTGCACCGGCAAGCGGGGCGTTTTTCACTAATGCATGTCGCCCAGAAGTGTGCAGCGGTTCTGGGACAACGACATGCATCAAAACAAAGACTTAAAGCGTGTCGCCTGAATCCTTTTCAGCGCGACACGCTTTAGGGCAATGGCCGTTCATGCGCCGCCGACGTCGAAATGCAGCGGCTTGGCCGAGTCGATCGACGCATGCGCCCGCACCTGCTCCAGCACCTTTTCCGGGAAGGGCGCGTCGAGGTAAAGCAGTGCGATCGCGTCGCCGCCCGGACGGTTGCGGCCGAGCTGGAAGTTGGCGATGTTGACGCCGTTCTCGCCGCAGACGGTGCCGAGCAGGCCGATGATGCCGGGCGCGTCGGCATTGGTGGTGTAGAGCATGTGCTGGCCAACCTCGGCGTCGAGGTTGATGCCCTTGATCTGGATGAAGCGCGGCTTGTGGTCGGAAAAGCACGTGCCGGCGATCGAGCGCTCCATGTGCTCAGTCTTGACGGTGAGCTTGATATAGCCGTCGAAGACGCCCGACTTGTCGCGCTTGACCTCGGCGACGATGATGCCGCGCTCCTTCACCATGATCGGCGCCGACACCATGTTGACGTCGGAGACCTGCGGCCGGATCAGGCCGGCAAGGGCGGCGCTGATCAGCGCGCGCGTGTTCATCGTCGCGGTCGAGCCGTCGAACAGGATCTCGACTTCCTTGATCGGATCCTCGGTGACCTGGCCGACAAAGGCGCCGAGCACCTCGGCGAGCTTGACGAAGGGCTTCAGCCGCGGCGCCTCTTCGGCGGTGATCGACGGCATGTTGATGGCGTTGGAAACCGCGCCTTTGATCAGATAGTCGCTCATCTGCTCGGCGACCTGCAGCGCGACATTCTCCTGCGCTTCCGCGGTCGAGGCGCCGAGATGGGGTGTGGCCACGACATTCTCCATGCCGAACAGGGCGTTCTGCTCGGCAGGTTCGACCTCGAACACGTCGATGCCGGCGCCCGCCACCTTGCCGCTCTTCAGCGCCGCGATCAGATCGGCCTCGACGATCAGCCCGCCGCGCGCGCAGTTGATGATGCGCACGCTGTCCTTCATCTTGGCGATCGCGGCGGCATCGATGATGTTGCGTGTCTTGTCGGTCAGCGGCGTGTGCAGTGTGATGAAGTCGGCGCGGGCGAAGAGTTCGTCGAGCTCGACCTTCTGGACGCCGAGCTCCTCGGCGCGGCTGTCCGACAGGAACGGGTCGAAGGCAATCACATGCATCTTCAGCCCGACGCCGCGCGTGGCGACGATCGAGCCGATATTGCCGCAGCCGATCACACCCAGCGTCTTGCTGGTGATCTCGACACCCATGAAGCGGTTCTTTTCCCATTTGCCGGCATGGGTCGAGGCATTGGCTTCCGGGATCTGCCGCGCCAGCGCGAAGATCATCGCCACCGCATGCTCGGCCGTGGTGATCGAATTGCCGAAGGGCGTGTTCATCACGATGATGCCCCTGCGGCTGGCAGCCGGGATATCGACATTGTCGACGCCGATGCCAGCGCGGCCGACGACCTTGAGCCTGGTTGCCGCATTGATCAGCTTCTCGGTGACCTTGGTCGCCGAGCGGATGGCGAGGCCGTCATATTGGCCGATGACTTCGAGCAGCTTTTCCTTGTCCTTGCCGAGATCGGGCAAGTAGTCGACATCGATGCCGCGATCCTTGAAGATCTGCACGGCGGTGGTGGAAAGTTTATCCGAAACGAGAACGCGGGGCGCCATAACGGCCTCCTTGACGTGAAAATGGATGTGTCGGGAAATGGCGGCCCGCGGGCCGCCATGAAAACTCAGGCCGCGGCCTTGAGCGACGCCTTCTGCGTGGCGAAGGCCCAGTCGAGCCAGGGCAGCAACGCCTCGAGATCGGCGGTCTCGACAGTGGCGCCGCACCAGATGCGCAGGCCGGGTGGCGCGTCGCGATAGGAACCGATGTCGTAGGCGACGCCTTCCTTGTCGAGCGAAGACACGATCCCCTTGGCGAAGGCCGCCTGCCCGTCGGCATCGAGCGCCGCCACGTCAGGATCGGTGAAAGCGAGACAGACCGACGTGTTCGAGCGCGTCGCCGGCTCGACGGCGAGATGGCCGAGCCAAGCCGACTTGTCCACGAACCGGTCGAGCACCGCGGCATTGGCGTCCGCGCGGGCAATGAGCGCCTCGAGCCCACCGATCGACTTCGCCCAGTTGAGCGCGTCGAGATAATCCTCGACGCACAGCATCGACGGCGTGTTGATGGTCTCGCCCTTGAAGATGCCCTCGATCAGCTTGCCGCCCGAGGTCAGGCGGAAAATCTTCGGCAATGGCCAGGCCGGCTTGTAGGTCTCCAGCCGCTCGACCGCGCGGGGCGACAGGATCAGCATGCCGTGCGCGCCCTCGCCGCCCAGCACTTTCTGCCAGGAGAAGGTGACGACATCGAGTTTTTCGAAATCGAGCCGCTGGGCGAAGGCCGCCGAGGTAGCGTCGCAGATGGTCAAGCCCTTGCGGCTCGTGGGGATGAAATCGCCGTTCGGCACGCGCACGCCGGACGTCGTGCCGTTCCAGGTAAAGACGACATCGCGGTCGAAATCGACCTGCGTCAGGTCGGGCAGCTTGCCGTAGCCGGCCTCGAACTTGCGCATATCGGCGAGCTTGAGCTGTTTGGCGACATCCGTCACCCAGCCCGAGCCAAAACTTTCCCAAGCGACCATGTCGACGCCGCGCTCGCCGAGCAGCGACCACAGCGCCATCTCGACCGCGCCGGTGTCCGACGCCGGCACGATGCCGATGCGATAATCGGCTGGAACGCGGAGAACCTCCCGCGTCAGCTCGATTGCCTGCTCGAGCTTGCTCTTGCCGATCTTGGCGCGATGGGAGCGCCCGAGCGCAGCCTTCGACAGCGCCTCGACCGACCAGCCGGGGCGTTTTGCGCAGGGACCTGAAGAAAAATTGGGGTTTGCCGGACGGAGTCCGGGCTTGGTAGGTGTCGTCATCGTGGTCTATCCTTCCAGATAGTGGCCCCTCGTTGGGGAGGGGTGGCCCACGGACGGCGATATGCGCTCACGCTTTCGGCGTCAAGAGCAAAATTTTTGTCGCTAGCAGGATACTCGCCTTAGAGCGCGGTAAAAAACGGAAATGGCGCATCTCGCGATCCGCCATCGGCATCGGGCTGCCGGCTTCGCCCTACCAGAGATCGTAGCGAAGGCCGAGTTTGACCTGGTGATTGCTGATGCCTTTGTGGATAGGGAAGGAATTCAGGCTTGCGGCCGTGACATATTCGGCATCAGGCGCTGAGAAATATTGATAACCAAGATCGATCAAAACATTCTTTGAAACCTGGTAGGCAAGGCCCGCGTTCAATGTGTATGCCAAAGAGTATTTTGTTTTGCTGCTGCGAAGGGAGAAGTCATCGCTGTCGTCCCCGTTTTCGGTGAAATAATTCGCCGAAAGACTGTATCTACTTTGAACGACACCAATACCGGCGCCAACATAGGGCGTGACGCCGACATATGTGCCAAGGTCGACATAGCCGTTCAATATGCCTGAGATGGCATGGTTCTTGAGGCTTCCAGCTCCCACGGTCGCCGTTGCCGGCCCTACCACGACGTCTGAATCATCATAGCTAAAGCTGGCTTTGTTTCCGGGCAGATAGCCGAGGTTGAGATCGGCGCGGAGATAATCGTTGAAATGATATCCGAAGCCGATGCTCGCGAAATATGCATCCTCGCTCTCGCTAAAGCTTTCGTCGGCGATCGTCGCCGGGAAGGTGAAATCCCCGTTTTTGAAGCTCTTCTGAGCCAGATAGGAGACATCGCCGCGCAGGTACCAGCCCGAACCGACCTCGACCGGCTGATAGTCCGGCGCCTGGTCGGCATAGACCGGCGGATCGTAGTCGGCAGCGAGCGCCGGCGTCATCGGCAACAGGATGGCTGCGGCAAGCGCCGACGCGATACGCGATCTGGATATCATGGTCCCCGGCTCCCGAAATTGGCGCCAACCGCAAACGCGAGCGCCGTTCAAGGAGCCATTGTTAACCATAGTGGTTAAGTGGCGGTTAAGGATAACAGCCCGTTACCGATTTGATTTCGATCGGATTTTACCCTCGATGCATAAACGAAAAACCGCCCGGCTGATGCCGGGCGGTTGACGAATTTCAGGATAACTGGAAGCGATTACTTGGTGTAGATCGGTTCCGGTTCGGGCTGGTAGGCGACCACCGGTGCGGCGCAGCCATTGTTGCCGCTGAACTGGTAGCGCAGGCCGCCGCGTACCTCGTGGGTGTTGATGCCGCCGTCAAAGCCTGGCCCGGAGCTGGTCGAATCGAACTCGAACATGCGCCCGCCCTGGATGTGCGTGAAGCGGTAGCCTGCATCGAGGATCACCCTGTCGGTCAGGCAGTAGGAAGCACCCGCCATGAGAGCGTAGGCGAAGCGCCAGTTGGATGACCCCGGATTGGTCTCGGTTGTGTTCGGATCGTGGACCGTGTCCCACTTGATGTGTGCGCCGCCTATACCGGCGCCGACATAGGGCGTGATGCCTTGCCAGGTACCGATATCGACATAGGCGTTGGCGAGCAACAGCAGGGCGCTCATCCTGGATACTTCGGTTGATGTCGTGGTGAGGTCCGAGGTCTGGCCGTTGAAGTCGGACTTGAACCAGTAGTCGGCAGTCAGATCGGTACGGAAGTACTCGTTGACCTTGTAGCCGACACCGGCGCCGAGCGAGAAGCCGCCCTTCAGCTTGCCGAAATCGAAATCGTTGGTGCCGGGCGGTGGTCCGTATGTAATGTAGTCGATGCCACGCAAAGTCGACTTGTGATAGTCGATGTCGCCGCGGATGTACCAGCCGCCGACATCGACAGGCTGCGCTTCGACCACCGGCGGCGGCGCCTCCTCGACCGGTGGTGGTTCCGCGAAATCCGCGGCGAGAGCCGGTCCGGCTATCCCCGCGAACAGCGCGGCAAGCAATGCCATTCTTGCTGTCTTGAACATTCTGTCACCCCTAAGAAGCCTCGGGACGACACCGCCCGAAGTGATTGACCTCGGGTTTGGATAATGAATTGCAAAGGTTAAAAGCCGTTTAACCGTATCGATTAACCACGAATCGATGCAATTTTAACTAGAAACCAGGTGTGCGGGCCCTCGTCGGAGTGCAAACAAAAAGCCCGCCGGATGGCGGGCTCGTAAGCTGCAGGCCGGCGTAGCGGCGACCTCAGGCGGCGCTGCGGTTTTCCTGGAGAATGCCGACGATGTCGTTGACGACCGCCTCGACCAGTTGCGGATCGTCGCCTTCGGCCATGACGCGGATGAGCGGCTCGGTGCCCGAGGGCCGGATGACGAGGCGGCCGGACTTGCCGAGCCGGTTGCGCCCTTCCTCGATCGCCGCCTTGACCGGCGCTTCCTCCAGCGGCTTGCCGCCGGAGATGCGGACATTCTTCAGCAGCTGCGGCACCGGCTCGAACTTCTTCGACAGCTCGCTGACCGGGCGGTTCTGCCGCTTGATGCAAGCCAGCACCTGCAGCGCCGAGACCAGCCCGTCGCCGGTGGTCGAGAAATCGGAAAGAACGATGTGGCCGGACTGTTCGCCGCCGACGTTCAAGCCATGCGCCCGCATATGCTCGACGACATAGCGGTCGCCGACCTTGGTACGGTGCAGCTGCAATTTCATGTCGCCGAGGAAGCGCTCCAGCCCGAGATTGGACATCACGGTGGAGACGACGCCGCCGCCGGCCAGCCGTCCGCTCTGGTGCCAGGATTCGGCGATCAGCGCCATGATCTGGTCGCCATCGACGATCGCTCCGTTCTCGTCGACGATGACGACGCGGTCGGCGTCGCCGTCGAGTGCGATGCCGATGTCGGCGCGCACCTCGTGCACCTTCTTCTGCAGGCCGGCCGGATGGGTCGAGCCGCACTCCTTGTTGATGTTGAAGCCGTTCGGCTCGACATTGATCGCCACCACCTCGGCGCCGAGTTCCCACAACGCCTCGGGCGCCACCTTGTAGGACGCGCCGTTCGCGCAATCGACGACGATCCTCAGGCCCGAAAGCGACATCGAGCGCGGCAGTGTGCGCTTGGCGAATTCGATATAGCGGTCATGCACGCCATCGACGCGCTTGGCGCGGCCGAGCCCGTCGGAATCGGCGAGCGCCAGCTCGATGTCCTTGTCGAGCATGCCCTCGATGCGCTCCTCGATCTCGTCGGAGAGCTTGTAGCCGTCAGGCCCGAACAGCTTGATGCCGTTGTCGTAGTAAGGATTGTGCGAGGCCGAGATCATCACGCCGATGTCGGCGCGCAGCGAGCGCACCAGCATGGCGACGGCCGGTGTCGGTATCGGGCCGAGCAGGAAGACGTCCATGCCGGCGGCGCACAGGCCCGCCACCATCGCGTTCTCGATCATGTAGCCGGAAAGCCGCGTGTCCTTGCCGAGCACGACGCGGTGACGATGATTGCCGCGCTGGAACGACAGCCCGGCGGCCATGCCGACGCGCATGGCGATCTCGGCCGTCATCGGAAATTTGTTGGCGCGCCCGCGGATACCGTCGGTGCCGAAATACTGACCTGTCATGTTCCTTACAGTCCCCGTCGGTTTTCAGCCGCCCGTATTGCCACAATTGGGCCGCATCCGATCATCAAATTTCGTAATTGTATATTACCAATCCTTAGAAAATCATTGTCGCGGACGGTGCAGGTGATTCGACAGCCTACTACCACCTTTGATTTAGCGCCGCTACACCTGCCAGCGCGATGCTTTTCGGCCGCGTATCCGCCGGAAAAGCTTGGCTACCGGCGAACCCGCAAGCAATTCATCACCTTATCGGGAGCAACACACTTTGTGACGGCGTCCGTTCCGGTAGCATCTGGCGCAACCGGACATTGAGCGCTATTGATTTTGGCATAGGGACACTTACTGGCGGCAGCAAAGGGAGAAAACGCCATGCTTATTCATAGACTTGCGGCTTTGACGGGGATCGCCGTCGCGACCTTGTTCCTGGCAGCGCCGGCCAACGCGCTGACCATGGCCGAGTGCAGCACCAAGTATAACGCGGCCAAGGATGCAGGAATGCTCGCTGGCCAGACCTGGAACCAGTTCCGCAAGGCCCAGTGCGGCACCGACGCATCGGCCGCGACCGACACTAAGGCCGCGACCGACACCAAGGCGGCGACCGATACGAAGGCTGCCGACACCAAGCCTGCCAAAAAGACAAAGACGGCCGCCACTGCCGATGACGCAGCCAAGGGCCTGAGCTCCAAGGAATGCAGCGCCAAGTACCAGGCTGCAAAATCCGGCGGCACGCTGAACGGCATGAAGTGGAACGACTTCCGCAAGGCCGAGTGCGGTCCTGGCGCAACCGCCGCGGCTGCCACCGCGCCCGCCGCCGACGCCAAGCCCGCCAAGACGACCAAGACCTCGACCGCGGCTGCCGATGGCGGCAAGGGCCTGAGCATGGCCGAATGCAGCACCAAGTACCAGGCTGCCAAGACCGCCAACAAGCTCAACGGCATGAAGTGGAACGACTTCCGCAAGGCCGAGTGCGGCGCCGCCGCCGACGATGACGACACCGTGCCGGCTCCGACGGAAGCGACCTACACCAACGAGCCGGCGAAGCCGTCCGTTGCGGCGCCGAAGGGCGTGAGCTTCCCGAAGGCGATCTCGCCGAAATTCGCCACCGAGACCCCGGCCAAGGGCCGCATGCACACCTGCCTCGAGCAGTACTACGCCAACAAGGAGGCCAACACGCTGAACGGCCTGAAGTGGATCCAGAAGGGCGGCGGCTTCTACAGCCTCTGCAATGCCAAGCTGAAGAGCTGATCGCTTAGCGGCTATCTCCGGAAAAAGGCCCGCGCATCGCAAGATGCGCGGGCTTTTTGTTTGCCGCCTACGAAGCGCGAAGCCGCAACATACCGGATCATAGGAAGCAGGCATATCTTCCGGCGTTGGCGCCGCCCCTCATCTGGCTGCCGCCATCTTCTCCCCGTAAACGGGGAGAAGGACGCTGCCTCGGCGTGTTTCGCCAATCATCAGCGTTGTAGGATGAGCACCGAGGAAGCGGCCAGCCTCTTTCTCCCCGTTCACGGGGAGAAATGCCCGGCAGGGCAATGAGGGGCAGCACCGGCCTTGAAGATGGAGCGCAGGCGACGCGAGCCGAGAGATCGGCTTGGCCGCCTTCGGCGCTCCCAAACAAACAAAAACGCCGCGGTTTGATCCGCGGCGTTCGTTGTAGGTGTTCGCTCGTCCTCAGCTTGACGGCTGCGGCTCCATGCCGCCTTCGGGCTCGGGGCCTTTCTTGCGGCGGCCGCCGGTGCCGGCCTTCGGCACGGCCGAGCCACGGCTGGGCGGAGTGTCGTCGCCAAGGTCGCGGGCGGGCTTCTGCCCCGCGATCAGCTGCTTGATCTCTTCACCGGACAGCGTTTCGTATTCGAGCAGGCCCTGCGCCAGCGCGATCCATTCCTTCTTCTTCTTCGTCAGGATCGACTTCGCTGTCGAATAGGCCTCGTCGATCAGGCGGCGCACTTCGGCGTCGATGATCTGCGCGGTCTCTTCCGAGATGTTCTGCGTGCGCGCCACCGAATGGCCGAGGAAGACCTCTTCCTGGTTGTCGCCATAGGCGACATGGCCGAGCTTGTCGGAAAAGCCCCAGCGCGTGACCATGGCGCGCGCCAGCTTGGTCGCCTGCTCGATGTCGGAGGAGGCGCCCGACGTGATGTTCTCCTTGCCGAACTTGAACTCCTCAGCGACGCGGCCGCCCATCATGATCGCGAGCCGCGAGATCATGTATTTGTAGCTCATCGAATAGCGGTCGCCTTCCGGCAACTGCATGACCATGCCGAGCGCGCGGCCACGCGGGATGATGGTGGCCTTGTGCAACGGATCGGCCGACGGCACGTTAAGCGCCAGTATGGCGTGGCCGGCCTCGTGATAGGCGGTCAGTTCCTTCTCGGCCTGGGTCATGGCCGACGAGCGGCGCTCGGCGCCCATCATGATCTTGTCCTTGGCGTCCTCGAACTCGGCCATGGTGACGAGGCGCTTGTTGCGCCGCGCCGCCATCAGCGCGGATTCGTTGACGAGGTTCATCAGGTCGGCGCCGGAGAAGCCCGGCGTGCCGCGGGCCACGACCTTGAGGTCGACATTGGGCGCCAGCGGTACGTTGCGCACATGCACCTTGAGGATCTTCTCGCGGCCGACGATGTCGGGGTTCGGCACCACCACCTGGCGGTCGAAACGGCCTGGCCTCAGCAGCGCCGGGTCGAGCACGTCGGGCCGGTTGGTGGCGGCGATCAGGATGATGCTCTCGTTGGATTCGAAGCCGTCCATCTCAACCAGCAGCTGGTTCAGCGTCTGCTCGCGCTCGTCGTTGCCGCCGCCGAGGCCGGCGCCGCGATGGCGGCCGACGGCGTCGATTTCATCGATGAAGATGATGCAGGGCGCGTTCTTCTTGGCCTGGTCGAACATGTCGCGGACACGGGATGCGCCGACACCGACAAACATCTCGACGAAGTCGGAACCGGAAATGGTGAAGAACGGCACGTTGGCCTCGCCGGCGACCGAGCGGGCGAGCAGCGTCTTGCCGGTGCCGGGCGGGCCGACCAGAAGCACGCCGCGCGGGATCTTGCCGCCGAGGCGCTGGAACTTCTGCGGATCGCGCAGGAACTCGACGATCTCCTCCAGGTCCTCCTTGGCCTCGTCGACGCCTGCCACGTCCTGGAAGGTGACGCGGCCATGCGCCTCGGTCAGAAGCTTGGCTTTCGACTTGCCGAAGCCCATGGCGCGGCCGGAGCCGGATTGCATCTGGCGCATGAAGAATATCCACACGCCGAGGATCAGGATCATCGGCAGCCACGAGATCAGATAGCCGAACAGCGAATTGGAGCCGTCGCTTTCAGGCTTGGCGGTGATGGTGACGTTCTTGTCCTGCAGCCTGGAGACCAGCGACGGGTCGCCGGGCGAATAGGTCTGGAAACCGTTGGCGTTATCCGTGTAGTTGCCGAAGATCCGGGCGCCGGCGATGGTCACGCTCTTGACGCGCCCGGAGGAGACATCCTGCAGGAACTGCGAATAGGCGATATCCGTCGTTGCACCACGCGTCTGCGGCGTCTGGAAAAGATTGAACAGGGCTATGAGCAGGACCGCTATGATCGCCCAGAGCGCGAGGTTGCGATAATTCGGATTCATCTATTGTCCCGTTGGGGCCCGCGCGCGGACCCACGATGATGGAGAAGCTTGGGCCTAACATAGGGAGAGCGCCCCCCATTGCCAAGCAGAACAGCACGTATCGGTTAAGCTTTCGCCCACCCTGGAGCATGATGCCGAAAAGTGTGAAGCGGTTTTCGGGCGACATCATGCTCCACTTCTTGATTCAGAGGTGGATTCAGATTTCAGGTCGATTCGACCTGAAGTCATCCGACTCTGGGCTGCCATCATGTCCATGGAATGGCGGCGCCGGCAGCGCCGGCGCGCCGACAAGCGCCGCAACCGCAGTGGCGGGCTCGAGGTCGAAGGAAGGCAGGAAGCGCGCGAAAGGGGCTACCGCAGGAACGATCGAGACCGATTGCGGGCCGGCATTGCCGCCAGCAAAATCAAGGCATTCGCCTCCGGCCCACAGCGAGGGCTCCGCTGCAAGTGCAGCGCGTGAAAGGCTTGGTGGAATATCCTCGCTCAACGATGCCCGCCTGGCGGCGGCGGGCCCCAGCGGCGCGATCACCAAGTCGCCCGCCCCGTCTTTCAAAGTGATGCGCCGCCTGTTGTCCCAAAGCCGGTTGTCCACCGGCGGCGCGGCGGCGGGCAGGTCGCGCCTCTCACGGCGAAGGAAAATGCCGGTTCGCCGCGCGTCGATCACCGTCCGCGACAATGTGGCACGAAGCGGCGCGGACCGCAGGCGGGAAAGCAGCGCGGCGCAGCGCGCCTCATCGGCCAGAAACGATACCCCGCCGACAGTGGCCAACAGGATGCGCAGCGCATAGATGGCGGCTTGGCCGTCCTCATGCGCGGCAAAATCGCGGTCGAGGCGGACGAGGCCTGGCACCGGCATGCTGGCAAAGGCGCCGATCAGCAGAGCCGCGCGATGGCCGGAATCCTCGCGTTCACCGGCCGCCCGGGCGGCCCGTGCCAGCGCTTCCGCGATGCGCTGCTCGCCCTCGCCCTGAGCGAGCGCCGCGCGCACGCGCGGCCGCTCGAAGCGGACATCGACATTGGTCGGGTCCTCGATCCAGCCGATGTCGCGCCGCCGCAGCATCTCGCGCAGCGCCGCGCGCCGGATGCCGAGCAGCGGCCGGACGATCCAGGTCCGCCAGTCGTGAAGCGTGGCGGGCGCCATGCCGGCGACACCGCGGCCGTCATTGTCACGTGCCTGCCGCATCAGCACCGTCTCCGCCTGGTCGTCGGCGGTGTGGCCGGTCACGATCAGCTTGATGCCTTCGGCGTCGGCCGCCGCGGCAAGCAGATTGTAGCGCGCCTCGCGCGCGGCGGCCGGCAGCCCGCTGGCGGGCTTGTCGCCGCCCCAGGCAAGAATGCGATGCGCAATGCCGCGCTCGGCGCAAAAGCGCGCGACGAGCCGCGCTTCCGCGGCCGAACCAGGTCGCAACCCGTGATCGACCGTCACAGCGAGCAACCTGGCGGTCGATGCGGTCCGGTCGAGGTGATCTTTGAGAAGAAGGAGCAGGGCGGTCGAGTCGCTGCCGCCGGATACGGCCGCAACGGCGCCGTTCGAGAAGTCCAGGTCGGAAAAAAGGCAGTCTGAAAGGTCAGGTTTGATGTCGGCCGTCAGCACGACGCCAGGGCCTTTTCCTGCTTGATGCGTTCCTTGAGCGTGCCTGAAACATCGGGGTAGCGCTTGCCGATTTCGCTGAAGGTGGCGCAGGCTACGTCGTTCTGCTTCAAGCCGACCAGCGAGACGCCGAGCTTGAGCAGCATGTCGGGCGCCTTCTTGGCCTTCGGATACTCCTTGCTGGCGGCGAGAAAGATTTCGGCCGCGTCGCGGTATTTCTGCTGACCAAGCAGCGACTCGCCCAGCCAGTAATGCGCATCCGCCGCCTTGGCATCCTTGGGGAAGCGGGAAATATGGTCGCGGAAACCCTGCTCGGCGGTCGGATAATCGCCCGACAGGATGAACTGGTAGGAGTTGCGGTAGAGCTCGTCAGGGTCGTTGGTCGACGGCAGGGCGGCGACTTCGGTGCCGCCGGGCTTGCTCTTCTTGGCCGGTGTTTCGGCGGAAGGAGCGTTTGCCGTGGCCGTGGGAGCTTCCGCCGGCGCGCTGGCCTGCGGGCCGGTCTCGGCGTTGACGACATTGCCGTTCTTGTCGACGGTGATGGTGCCGAAATTCTTCGGCGGCGCGCCGGTGATCAGCTTGCCGGGATCGCCGGTCTGCGATTCCACGATGACGTCGCCGACGGTCTTGCCGTCGCCGTTTTGCCCACCGGTGTCGGCTGGCGCCTGCGTCGCCGGGGCTCGGGCGACGCTGTTATCGGTTCCGGCGTCGCCGGTACCGGATTGACCGGGGCCGGCATCGCCGAGATTGGTGTTCCCGTTGTTGCTGTTCCCGCCCGGGGGCGCGGCTTCCGATTTCTTCTGCCCGGCCGGTTTGGCGCCTCCTTGCGTGCCGCCCTCGAGCTGCTGGAAGCGGAACTCATTGTCTTCCTGCTGCTTTCGCATCTGTTCCTGCATCTGCAGGATCTGGAAATTGAGCTCCTCGATCTTGCCGTTCATCTGGCGAAGCTGGTCCTCCAGACCAGTCATGCCGGCGCCGCCTTCCTGCTGCGCGACCTGCGCCTGTTCCGGCTTCTTCTTGTCGCCGAAGATGCCGAGTGTCGGCAGATGGAAGGTGAACCCTCTGTCGGAGGCCTGCCCCGTGTTGTCGGCCGGCGCGGCCAGGCTTGGGAGGCTTGATACGAGCAGCAGCGCAAGCGTGCCGCTCAGGACCGTTCTGAAATGCATTCTGTCTCTCGCGGTGGGTGTTGGCCTGATGCGCCTTTCCAAATCAAAACTGGGGAGGAAGCGCCCTCGCGCTCATAGCAGGACGCGAGACTTCGGCCAAATTTTGTTTCGGTTTGTCGCATATGAAAAAGGCGGCCCTGCGGCCGCCTTTCATTTCCAGCTGTTGTATTTTTGTCGCCGGTGGCGTCGCGCCGAAGCGCCCGCTGCGGCGTCTGGATCTTAGGAACCAGCCCCCGACAGCGTGGTGACGGCGCGGCGGTTCTGCGACCAGCAGGAGATGTCGTCGCAGACCGCGACCGGGCGCTCCTTGCCGTAGGAGATCGTCTTCAGGCGGCCGGCGGAGACGCCCTTGGAGACGAGGAAGTCGCGGGTGGCGGCGGCGCGGCGGGCGCCCAGCGCCAGATTGTACTCACGCGTGCCGCGCTCGTCGGCATGGCCTTCGATGACGATCGCGTACTGCCGGTACTGGTTGAGCCACTGCGCCTGGCGCCCCAGCGTGGTCTGCGCGTCGGCGCGGATCGACGCGGAGTCGGTGTCGAAGAAGATACGGTCGCCGATATTGACGGTGAAATCCTGCGCGGAGCCCGGAGTAGCGGCGCCGGCGCCGTTGAGGCCGAGATCGGCTGCGCTGTTCGGCGTCTTCTTCGACGCGCAACCGGTGATGGCGAGAAGCGCCACCAGCGCGATCATCGCCGGATTTCTCGTAAGTGCTGCGATACGGCCCATTGCCGCCCTCTCCTTCGTATTCGAGTGATTTCGTTGATCACCCAGTAACCACGTTTGGGTTAACCGGCATTCAAGAAACACGGTTAATTATTGGTTTCGAGCCGCCGTCCGCGACTGCTACGCCCCACGCTTTACCAGGGACGACATGCGTGCGGACCCTAGGCGGAAATACGGCCAAAACGCGACCAAGGCATGAAAAGCGGGGAATTTGAGCCCTCTCCGCTTCTTCAATTCCCCAGTTCTTCAGTTCCCCAATTCCTCAATTCCCAACCTTCACTCCAGCAACGGCGACCAGGCCGGATCCGAAGCATAGTTCGCGGTCGGAATCTGCTGTTCGTTGCGGCCGGTGAGATCGACCGAGACAAGCTTCGGTCCGCCGGCGGAGTCGCGGAAGAACATCAGCACGCGACCGTTCGGCGCCCAGGTCGGACCCTCCTGCTGGAAGCCGGAGGACAGGATGCGCTCGCCCGACCCGTCGGTCTTCATGACGCCGATCTGGAACTCGCCGCCGCTCTGCTTGGTGAAGGCGATCAGGTCGCCGCGCGGCGACCAGACAGGCGTCGAATAGACGCCCTCGCCGAAAGAGATGCGGTGCGGATTGGAGCCGTCCGCTCCCATGACGTAGATTTGCGAGCGACCGCTGCCGCCGCCACGGTCGGAAGTGAAGACGATCTGCGAGCCGTCCGGTGAATAGGACGGCGAGGTGTCGATGGCGGTCGAATCGGTGAGCCGCGTCGTCGAGCGGCTTCGCAGATCCATGGCGAAGATGTTGGAGTTGCCGTCGTCGCGCAGCAGGCTCATGATCACCTTCTGGCCATCGGGCGAGAAGCGCGGCGCAAACGTCATGCCGGGGAAATTGCCCACCAACTCGCGCTGGCCGGTCTCGATCTGCAGCAGGTAGACCTTTGGCTGCCCGCTCTCATAGGACATGTAGGTGATTTCCTGCCGGTTCGGCGAGAAACGCGGCGTCAGCACGATGGCGCGGCCGTCGGACAGATAGCGCACATTGGCGCCGTCCTGGTCCATGATGGCGAGCCGCTTCTTGCGCGCGTTCTTGGCGCCGGATTCGTCGACGAAGACGACGCGGGTGTCGAAATAGCCCTTTTCGCCGGTGATCCGCTCATAGATGGCGTCGGCGATGATGTGGGCGACGCGCCTGGTGTTGGCATCGTTGGCGAAGAACTGCTCGCCCGCCATCTGCTGGCCCGCGAACGTATCCCACAGCCGGTACTGGGCGCGGATGCGGCCGTCGGCTTCCTTGCCGACGCTGCCCGTGACCAGCGCCTGCGCATTGATCACCTTCCAGTCGTCGAAGCGCGGCGTGGCGTCCGGGCCTGAGATCTTCTCAATGAAAGCGCTCTTGTCGATCGGCGCGAACAGTCCGGATCGCTTCAGGTCAGCCGTCACGATCTCGGTGATCTGGGCGCCGAGTGCATCACCGGACTGGAAATCCGTGATGGCGATCGGCAGCGGTTCGACATTGCCCTTGTTGACGTTGATCTCGACGAGAGCCCATGCCGGCGCTGCGGCGCCAACCATGGAACCCAACGCCATTGTCGCGACCATCAGGAGCGGCTTGAGGATAAATTTCATGTCTTCTCGCTTCTCTTCACTGAGTGTGCGGAGGGCAGGCCTCAGAGGCCAAGCATTTCCCTCGGATCGAAAGTGACCTTGATCTGCCCCCAGATGTCCTGCTTTCCGGCAGGAACCTGCAGGCCGGCCATGTCGCATTTCTGGATAGCGCGCACCGCGCTTTCGTCGACCTGGCGATTTCCGCTCGATTTCTCGACGACAGGCCGGCCGTCCAGCTTGCCCGAGGCGTCGAGATTGAACGAAATCACGGCTGTCAGGTCATCCGAGGCCTCCATGCCCGCCGGGAAGGTCCAGCAACCCGCAAGCTGATCGCGCAGAGCCCCTTCCTCCGACTTCGACAGCTTCTGGCCCTGGTCCTTCTCGCCGCCGAGCGAGGCCTGCTGGGACGAGCGCTTGGCGCCGCCGCCGGAGGGCTTCTGCTTATCGAGAAGCGCGGAAATCTCATCGGCATTGAACTGCTTGTCATCCGACTTCGGCTTCGAGGAGGCTTCCTTGACGGGCTTTTCAGCGTCCTTGCGTTCCGGCGCCTTGGCGCTCTCGGCCGGAGCGGGCTGCGGCTTCGGCCGCGCCTCCGGCGCAGGGGCCGAATCCGGAAGCTTCGCCTCTTCGGTCGGTTGGTCCTGTGAGATCGCCTCGGCGACGGCGTCCGGCTTGACCTCTTCCTTCTGGATAGCGGCGGTCGTGTCCTTCGGCGGCGCGGGCGTCGGCTCCTTGGCCGGCGTCGGCTTGGGTTCCGTCTGCTTGACCGGCTCGGGCTTGACCTCTTCCTTCGGCGTCGGCGTCGGCGCGACTTCCGTTGCAGGCGTCGGCTTCGGCTTCTCCGGCGGCTTCGGCACGTCCTCGACCGCCGGCTTCTCTTTCGGTGTCGGCGCCGGCGGCGGCGCCGCGGTCTTCTCGACCGGCTTCGGCTTGGCTTCGTCCGTCACCGGCTTGTCAGTGTCGACCGTGTTCTCGCCGACCTTCTGGGCATTGGGCACGATATCGGGACGCTTGGTCGGCAGCGGCGCCGGCTTTTCATGCATCACCGACTTCTTGTCGCCCTGCAGCGTCTGCGGCACGGCTTCCATCGGCACGATGTCGACCGCCACGGACTCCACGTCCGCGGCCGGCATGGCTGGCGGCGACGACAGCGTGAACAGCCCGAAGGCCAACGCCACCGTATGCAAGATCACCGATGAGGTGAGGCCGGTCCGCATTTGGCGTCTACTGATCCTGTTCCTGCAGCGAGACCAGGCCGATATTCTTGTAGCCGGCCGCCGAAATGCGGGCCATGACCTTCATCGCCGTGCCGTAGTCGGTCTGCTTGTCGCCGCGGATGAAGATGCGCTCGTCATAGCCGGTCTTCGAGATGGCCTGCAGCTTGGCCACCAGCTCCTCGATCGGGATTTCGGTTTCCTGCAGATAGATCTGGCCGGTGGAGTTGATCGACACGGTGATCGGCTGCGTGTCGACATTCATCGCCTTGGCCTGCGTGTCCGGCAGGTCGATCGGCACGCCCACGGTCAAAAGCGGCGCCGCGACCATGAAGATGATCAGCAGCACCAGCATCACGTCGACCATCGGCGTGACGTTGATTTCAGATATCAGCGCATGGTGACGGCCACGGCGCCTATGACCGCGCCCGCCTCGCCCCGTGCCACGTGCGCCAGCAGACATCCCCATGATCGTTCCTCAGGCCTTCTGCGCTACTTTTTCATCGATTTGGCGCGAGAGTATGGCGGAGAACTCGTCCGCGAACCCCTCCATGCGCATGCCGAGCTTGTTCGCGTCCGATGACAGCTTGTTGTAGGCGATGACCGCGGGGATGGCCGCGAGCAGACCGATCGCCGTCGCCAGCAGCGCCTCGGCGATACCGGGCGCCACGACCGAGAGGCTGGTGTTCTTCGAGGCCGCGATCGCCTGGAACGACGTCATGATGCCGATGACGGTGCCGAACAGGCCGATGAAGGGGGCGGCCGAGCCGGTGGTGGCGAGGAAGCCGAGGCGACCCTCCAGCTTCTCCATCTCGCGTGTCAGCGCCAGGTCCATCGCCTTATCGATACGGGTCTGCAGCGCCAGCGCCGATTTCGCACCCTTTTCGAAACTCTTCTTCCATTCGCGCATGGCGGCAACGAAGATCGCGCCCATGCCGGTGGTCTTGCGGTCGGACAGCGTGCGGTAAAGGTCCTCGAGCGACTGGCCCGACCAGAAAATCTGCTCGAAGCGGTTGAGCGCCAGCCGCATGCGGCTATAGGCGACAAGCTTGTCGATGATGATCGCCCAGGTCCAGATCGAGGCGCAGAGCAGGCCTATCATGACCAGCTTGACCACCCAGCCGGCCTGCATGAACAGGGCCCAGATCGACAGATGCGCGCCCGGTTCGGCGAGTGCGATGTTTTCCATGACTTAAGTCCTTAAGATTTTCTGGGCATTGCTGGCGGCTGGCCCATGGGCATCCCTTTGGTCCGATCGCGCGAAGCTTGAAGCTTGCGGGACAAGCCCCGAATGCACCGTTCCGCGGCCTTTTCGAGGCAAATATTGGTGAAAGGAAGGCGCACGAATTGCGCCAATCTTCGCCAAATCCTTCATGAACCGTTATGGTTAAGGATGGGTTAGTGTGTAGGGCGCGGCGCATTGCCGCGCTTGGTTGCGCCGGCCGACAGCTGGAGCCGTCTGGTTAACGCCATTGAGATTGTGCCGGCAAGAGGAAGGTTTCAAGCCTTTGCCTTCGGCATGAAGGCGGCAATCCATTCTTTCGGAAACCGCTTCGGCCGGCCGCTTTCGCCGACGATCGCCGCTTCGACCCTGGCCTCGACCAGCACATCGCCGCCACGCTTCAGTTGCTGCCCCATGAAGATGCGCGCGCCGGAAATGTCGTCGGTGCGGGTGTCGATGGTGAGGATGTCGTCCATGCGCGCCGGCGAGCGGAAGTCGATCTCCATGCGCCGCACCACCCAGACGATGCGCTCGCCGTGCTTGCCGTCCAGGAGTTCCGTGTGATGGACCCCGGTGAGCCTCAGGTAATCGGACCGGCCGCGTTCGAGGAACTCGAGATAGCGCGCATGATAGACGACGCCGGAAAAATCAGTGTCGGCATAGTAGACCCTGGCCATCAGCCGGTGGCCGAAATCCGTCAGAGCTCCGGAAAGCCCAGCGCTGAGCTCCGCCGATTCACCATGATCGTCCATCGCGCTTTCCTTTTCTGGCCTGAACGGGCAGGTGTTCGCGCGGGAACGGGATGGCACTGTTGGGCACGATGATCAAGACCCTGGTGGTGGCGCTGCTTGCGCTCGGCGCGCTGGCATTACCAGCCGGGGCGGCGACATTCTCGATGAAGCGCGGGCTCAATCTCGACCAATGGGTCACCTGGCCGGCCGAGGACAAATGGGGCGAGCGCCAGGCGATCCTGCCTTTTCCGGAGTGGCGCAAATTCCTCAAGGAGGACGACCTCAAGGCGCTCAAGGATGCCGGCCTCGACTTCCTGCGCATGCCGGTCGATCCCTCGCCCTTTCTTTCGGACCGGACCACGGCTCTTCGCGACGACCTCTATGCCAGCGTCCTGGACTCGGCGCGCATGATCAATCGCTCCGGCCTCAAGGTGATCGTCGACCTGCATCTGATCCCCGCCGGCGGCAACCGCAAGATCGGCATGAGCGAGGTCATGCACGACCCGGCCGCCCTGGATGCCTATACCGAGCTGGTGCGCAAGATGGCGCGGACGCTGGCAAAGGAAGATCCGGAGCTTATCGCGCTCGAGTTGATGAATGAGCCGCTGGTCGATTGCGACGAGAACGGCACCAATCTCTGGCCCGACCGCCAGAAGCAATTGTTCGCCGCCGCGCGTGCCTCCGCCACCAGGCTCACGCTGATCCTGACCGGCGGCTGCTATTCAAACGCGGAGTCGCTGGCCAGGATCGACCCCGGGGCGATCGCGGACGACAACATCATCTGGACCTTCCACTCCTACGACCCGTTCCTCTTGACGCATCAGGGCGCGAGTTGGGCCGGCGACTTCATCCAATATGTCACCGGCCTGCCCTACCCGCTGACGGCTATTCCGAAGGCGCAATTGGACCTGGCGCTGGACACGATCCGCGACCGGATCAGGGCCGAGGCGCCCTGGGCGCGGCAGAGCGGCCTGCTCGCCTATCTCGACGAGCAGGTGGCGACGATGGACAGTCCCGAAAAGCTGCTCGCCGTCATGGATGCGCCGTTCACGACGGTCGACGCCTGGGCGAAGGCCAACGGCATCAAGCCGCGGGATATCACGCTCGGCGAATTCGGCATGATCCGCAAGGACTATGGCAACGGCTTCGTCATGCCGGCCGGATACCGCGCGGCCTATGTGCGCGACATGATCGCCCGCGCCGAGGCGCATGGCTTTTCGTGGTCGGCGTGGAGCTATGGCGGCGCCTTCGGCATCGTCGATGCGTTCGACGGCGAGAAGGCCGAGCCGGACGTGATGGACGTAATCCGCCACCTTCCGCGTTAGTCACCAGCGATGCTACCAATTCTGCGTTGGCATCGGGGGGATTAGGCTATGCGCTCGCTGCTTTATACGACGGGATCACCTTTCGCGCGCGGCACTCGTGTCGTGCTGGACGAAATCGGCCTCGACTATGAGCGCCGGGAGGAGACGACGACGCCATCTGCCGCGTCTCGCGCCGAATGGACCCCGGCGCTTCAAGTCCCGACGTTACGCGATGGCGATCTGACACTTTGGGAAAGCGGTGTGATCGCCGAGTATCTGCTTGCCACCTATCCGCAGCGTGTCGGGGGAGAGCCGGTTCTGGCGTCGTCGATGTGGCGGGCGAGATCGGAATGGCAGGACCGATTGCTCTTTGCTTCGATCCAGACTTTGGGCACCGCCGCAACGACGATCAGCCAGATGCAATGGTCCGGAGTGACGCATCGCGGCAATTCGCATTTGACGCGCTGCGCCGAGCGCGTTGTCCATTTGATCGGATGGCTGGAGGAGCGGATCGACCGCGACGGCGAGGGATTTTTCGGCAAGGTCGTGTCGGTCCATGACATTTTTCTCACCTGCCACCTTCGCTTCATTGCCAACCGGCCCCTGGACCTCGATACCCGGCTTGACGGGCATCCGAAAATCCGTGCGCTTGTGAACAGGATGGAAGATCGCGCCAGCTTCCGGAACAATCCGGTGCTGTGGTGGGAACCTGGCATCACCGGCTACGAAGCCGACGGCACCCCCATCCGCGCCACCTGACTAGTTCCCCGACACAGGGATTTTTGAAAGGTTGCCGTTTGTCTTGGTGCAAGATTTTCCATTCATTTCCTTGAAATCAGCGCAAACGCCGGGGATTGGTTGAAGCCGCCCCAACGTCGTCATTCTATGGCGGAGCAAGGAGCGAAGCGACGCGGCGCAGACCAT
>NZ_JBVVQH010000033.1:0-51290 GCF_055811115.1 Mesorhizobium sp. WSM4832
CACCGGCCGGAATGAAATCGGAATGACTGGCCGGCTTCAAATCGGAATCGATGGCCGGCTTCGTCGGAATACGCAAGCTATCTTCCTCACGCGCGAGTCGGCAACGAGAAGCTGACGCAATGTCGCGCGATGCTTGGATGGCCGACCGACATAGGCTCCGGGTCGCGGCTGCTGTCGCCGAGACGTCGTCTTGCTCTGCGTCGCGCGCAAGGTGGCTTCCGCTACGGCCTTTGCCTGGCTTGCCAGGGACCTGAGCTCAGCTGAGCTGAGTATGTCCTGATCGCGCGAGGCAATGATATCGTCCTCCATCTCCGCCAATATCGCGTCAAGCCGGTCTGAGGCTCTGATTTTGATGTCACTCATCCTAGCATCTCCGGTGTTGCGCGGGTGACCAGTCTTCGCAGGCGGCGACGAGCGCTGTTGTATTCGGTGGCGCTGAGACCCAGGCGAGTCTGAATATCTGTCGGATCCAGTCCCTCACCGATGCCCCGCAACGATACCTGACAGAACTGGATCGTCAGCCACCAACCTTTCCAAATGTTCGACCAGATCGCGCGCTATTGCGTTTCGCTCGGGGTCTGGTTCATCGGAAGCGATCGTCTCTATTTGATCAAGGAAGCCTTCGTCGTGTGCTGGTTGCGCATCGCGCCGATCAGGCATCCGGCGCCGCCAGTGTTCGCTCGCAATGCTCCTCATCACGCCGCTCAGAAAAGCAACGAACGGCACATCGACCGCCAGCGACGCGTTCCATCCAACGAGCGCTGTATCGCATCATGCAGGATGTCGCGCCATTCCACCCCCGGCAAACCCCGGGCGCGGAGTTGGGCGATGCGCCCAAGACGAGCAAAATCCGCCTCTCTCAGAGCTGCGAGAGCGATCGCAACCTCTTCGGGGGAGCCATACTCATCTAGCGAGCGGGCGTTTGTCGCTTCCATGGCACCCTATGCTGAGTGCCGGCGGGGTTTCGGACAATGAAACACGAAAAAAATCACCCACCTCTTTTGTCCGAGTTTGCCCGTTAGGCAGCAGTAGGACACATCGGCAACAACAGGAGGTCAGTAGCGATGAGGACCAGAAGGGTCACAAGAAAGAAACCTATAAGGTGCAGATCGACAAGCAGAAGTTCGAAACAGACAATCCCACGCCCACCGCGCGCGAGCTGCTCACACTCGCGGGCAAGGTCCCGGTTGAACATTTCGCGCTTTACCTCAAGGACAAAGGTCAGCCTAAGCGCCTCGAACTGGACGAGCGCGTGGATCTGCGCGAGCCTGGCGTCGAGAAGTTCGTGACGTTGCCCCTCGACCAGACGGAAGGGCTCGGCGCAGGCAGGCGCCAGTTCTCGCTTCCTCAAGAGGATTAGGAGTGGCTGGAAAGCCTCGGCTGATTTACGAACTGGTGGCGGAGGGCGGGACACCGCGCGTCATCATCTATGGATGGGCGCTTCCTGCGGGCTACAAAGTGGAGAAAGCCGATGTAAACGTCAGGATCCGGCTATCCTGATGCGCAAATTGACATGGTGTATTTTAGCCCGGCCCTGCTGAGGAGGGACGGGCGGGCGATCGCTGCGACAAGCGACGATAGCTTTGATGGAAAGGTGTGGCAGCGCTGGAGCAGGCATCGGACCTCTGCCAACCCGTGGCGTCCGGGACTTGACAGTCTGTCGACGCATTTCGCCCTGATCGACGACTGGATCGCACGTGAACTGCGAAAAGGATGATGACGATGCGGGTCTCGCTTACCTTAAACGATAGCCAACACGCGAGGTTGAGGGACCATCTTTTTCCCGGTGACGGTCTCGAGGCCGTCGCCTTGCTCCTCTGTGGCCGCACTCTGGATCAGGGGCGCAATCGCCTCATTGTCAGTGAGGTCCACCTGATTTCACATGACAGATGCCACCGCGCCCCCGACAGGGTCACCTGGCCCACAGACATGCTTCCCGACTTGCTCGCTCGGGCGTCCAAGCGAGGCATGTCACTCATCAAGATTCACGGCCATATCGGCTATGACCGCTTCTCCGAGATCGACGACGCCTCGGATCGCGAGCTGTTTGCAAGTGTGCATGCCTGGGCGGATGGTCTGCATGGGAGCGCAGTTATGTTGGATGGTGAGCGTATATTCGGCCGCGTGGTAAACGAGGATGGGGTCTTTTCCCCGTTCGCATGCGTGAATGTTGTCGGAGATGATCTTCAGTTCGGGTCACACCAGCATGGCCGCGGAGATATTCCGGACCACGCGAGAAGGATCGCGCAAAGCTTCGGCGCCGGGACCTATCAGATCCTGCGTCGCCTTCGTATCGGCGTTGTGGGCTGTTCGGGCACAGGCAGCGTGGTTGTGGACCAACTTGCGAGAAATTGTGTTGGCGAGCTTGTCCTGGTTGATCCTGATCATGTGGAGGACAAGAACCTCAATCGAATCATAAACAGTCGACAGGTGGATGCTCAGCAGCGTCGCCTGAAGGTTGAACTCATGCGGAATCCATCGAAGAGCTTGGCTTTGGAACCATCGTCAGCGCTTTCGCTTCCTCACTTTCTTCTCTCGATGCCATTCGCGCGATCGCGTCCTGTGACGTGGTCTTTGGATGCATGGATTCTGTCGATGGCCGCCACATGCTCAATCGCCTCGCAACATTTTACGGACTGGCCTATTTCGATCTTGGCGTGAAGTTGGAGGCAGATGGCGCAGGGGGGGTCGATCAGGTCTGTGGCACTGTCCACTACCTGAAGCCTGGAGGGTCCAGCCTGTATAGTCGGCATGTCTACTCTATGGAGCACGTCAGGGCGGCCGGGCTGATGAGGACAGATCCGGCCACCTATCGCGAGTTTCGTCGCGAGGGCTACATCAAGGGCGTTGCTGAGGATAGACCGGCCGGCAACAGCGTGATCGCATCGCTGGCGGTCAACGAGCTGCTGGCAAGGCTTCATCCCTTCCGGCTCGATCCTAATGGTGAATATGCCATCCACAGGATCAGCCTCAGCCACGGGATGTACGACCATCACGGCGACGGTGAGCCGTGCGAGCTGCTTAGCAGACACGTCGGCCGAGGCGAGGTGCGTCCCCTTCTCGATATGCCTGAGCTCAGCGTCCAGGATGCGGCAGCATGCCCTTGCTTGGTCGCCTCCGGCAACTCGTTGATCGCATTCTGGGTCGTGACATCTGGCGGGCTGAAATGTGGACGGATATGCCGGAAAAGCCATCGCCACGTACGGTTTATCTCATCGGCGAAGACGAGACCCCGTGGGCAGCAGCCTTTATTTGCCCTTGTGGATGCGGCGAGATTGTCAGGCTGAGCCTTGTCCGGCAGGACACTCCCAGCTGGGTTGCGTCAGGGGAAGGGCCGAAGAGCGGATCTGCACCGTCGGTGCGCCGAATAAGAGGCTGCCGAAGTCACTATTTCATTCGGGTCGGGCGGATCGTTTGGGCGCGGGGTTAAAGACCACTGTCGACCTAGCGAAGGCGTTATCATTTCGTTGACGGTTTGGCGAACAAAGGGTGCCAGCTTTTCCCGTCACCTCAAATGCAAGGTAGCGGGCTTATAGCTACATCCGTTCGCGTCATGACCCGCAATCAATGGCGGAACCGTACGGAACCATGCGGGAAGATTTCTGATTTTGGCCCACGAAAAACTCAACAAAATCAACGATTTCACTACGCCCTCCGGGCCCACCATTATCGTTATTTATCAATGCTTTTATAGGGTGGTTCGCCAATAGCTTCGCCAAGCATCGGCTTGCGCGTCACGTCGTGACCGAGCACATCCATGAGCTGTCTGGTCGAGGCCTCTGCCTCGGCCAGATAGACGCCAAGCGACTTCCTTAGTCCATGCGACTCCCGCAGCCCCGCCTAATTCTGGATAGCAATAGATAATTCTGAACGGCAAACCGGTGACTTCGACCGCCGTCATATCTGGCTAAGACACCTGCCGGCGACATCGGTCGATGCGCGATCAGGGCTGCCCAATCTTCAGGCGCTGCGATGATTTTTTTGTCATCGACGCGGCGGCGCACGTGAATATGTCGTGCAAACCGCGCCATTCGAACCTGGCACGCAGCTTGCATCTTGTTCTAGGTGCAGAGCGTCTAGGGTTCCGATCGCGATTAGGGCGGTGCTGGTCCAAGAGATGCGACCGCCCAGGATGCATTGAGGCATCCGGCGGAACACGGCGGGCCAAAATCCCGGGAGAACCCTGCACGGGTTTGCTGGCGCGAACCTCTCCCGGATGCGCGCTGTGCAAGCCCCAACAAAAGTCCGGACGCAATCCGGATCGCAAACAGGGGTACGCAATGCTTCGCAAGCTGGCCGCAATCATCCTAGCCGCGTCACTCAGCCTTCCCTTCGTCCCGGCCGCGCAGGCGGCGCCCAAGAAAGACTTCAAGATCTGTTGGTCGATCTATGTCGGATGGATGCCCTGGGGCTTCCTGTCCGACAGCGGCATCATGAAGAAATGGGCCGAAAAATACGGCATCAATGTCGAGATCACCCGCATCAACGACTATGTCGAAAGTATCAACCAGTACACTGCCGGCGGCTTCGACGGTTGCGCTATGACCAATATGGATGCGCTGTCCATTCCGGCCGGCGGCGGCATCGATACGACCGCGCTGATCATCGGCGACTTCTCCAATGGCAACGATGCCGTCATCCTCAAGAACAAGGCCGCACTGAAGGACATTGCCGGCCAGAAGGTCAATCTCGTGGAGCTCTCGGTATCGCACTACCTGCTGGCGCGCGCGCTGGAGACGGTCGGGCTTGCCGAGAAGGACATCACGGTGGTCAACACGTCCGATGCCGACGTGGTCGCTGCCTACGGCACCAGCGACGTCACGTCTGTTGTCACATGGAACCCGATGGTGTCGGAAATCGTCGCCATACCCGGCGCCAATAAGGTTTTTGATTCGACGCAGATCCCTGGCGAGATCATCGACATGATGGTCGTCAACACCGAGACGCTGAAGGACAATCCGGCATTGGGCAAGGCGCTGGTCGGCGCATGGTACGAAGCGATGGCGCTGATGACCTCGGGTTCGCCCGAGGGCAAGGCGGCCAAGGAAGAAATGGCCAAGGCGTCGGGCACCGATCTTGCCGGCTTCGACGCGCAGCTTGCATCGACGGCGATGTTCTTCGAGCCGGCCAAGGCGGTCGATTTCACCAAGGGCACCGAATTGCCGAAGACGATGGATCTCGTTCGCAACTTCCTGTTCGCCCACGGCATCCTCGGCACAAATGCGCCAAGCGTCGATGTGATCGGCATGGGCTTCCCCGATGGCTCGACCCTGGGCGACGCCAACAACGTCAAACTGCGTTTTGATCCGGCCTTCATGGCCCAGGCTGCGGCCGGGACGCTCTGAGGCTTTCGCGATATGTTGGCCAGAGGAATCGGTGCGGTGAATGCCGGACAGCAAGCCGGCCAGGAAATCGCGCATGCCGGCCTGCCACGGCCGAAAGTGCGGCTACGCCTCATCAACGCAAGGGTCTCCCGAGGTGGCGCCTTGTTTCTCGGCGTTTTGCCATTTCTGGTCGTAGCGGCCGCCTATCTGATCGCGTCGGGCAAAAGGCTGGCCGCCAACCCTGCCGACAAGCTGCTGCCTTCGCCGGCACAGATGTGGTCGGCTTTCCTGGACCTTGCCACGGTTCCGGACAAGCGCTCAGGCGACCTCATCCTGTGGGTCGACACCTATGCCAGTCTCGTCAGGCTGTTCTCAGGCGTGGGTGTGGCAACGCTCGTCGCGCTTTCGCTTGGCATCGCCATCGGCTTCATTCCGCGCGTGCAGGCTTTCTTGCTTCCCTTCATTACCGTTATCTGTGTCATCCCGCCGCTGGCGCTGTTGCCAATCCTGTTCATCACACTCGGCCTGGGAGAAACGGCCAAGATCACGCTCATCGCCCTTGGCGTCGCCCCGGTCATGGTAAGAGACATTGCCAACCGGGTGATGGAGTTGCCGACCGAACTGGTGGCCAAGGCACAGACGCTTGGCGGCAACAGCTGGACCATGGTGCTGCGGCTGGTGCTGCCGCAGGTCATGCCGCGCCTCATCACCTGCGTGCGGCTGGCGCTCGGACCGGCCTGGCTGTTCCTGATCGCCGCCGAAGCCATCGCCTCGACCGAAGGTCTGGGCTACCGCATCTTCCTCGTCCGCCGCTATCTGTCGATGGACGTCATCCTTCCCTATGTCGCCTGGATCACGCTGCTTGCGGTCATCACCGACTGGTTGCTGGTGCGGCTTTCCCAGGCGGTTTCTCCCTGGGCGCATCCGGTGAAGGCCAAATGAGCCGCGTCGTCGTTCGTGGGCTGGAAAAGAGCTACGGCGATGCCCGTGTGCTCGAACGGGTCAACGTCACCGCCGAGGCCGGCGAATTCCTGTCGTTGGTCGGCGCCAGCGGCTGCGGAAAATCGACGTTCCTGCGCATCCTGCTCGGCCAGGAGCAGCAGAGCGGCGGTGTGGTCATCGTCGGCGACGGCCCGATCGTGCCCGAGCCGACGCCGCAGCGCGGCATCGTCTTCCAGCGCTATTCGGTGTTTCCGCATCTGACCGCCATCCAGAACCTGCTGCTGGTCGAAGACTTTCGTTCGGGCGGGCCGCTGGGCCGCGTCTTTGGCGCCGGGCGCAGAAACGCCAGGCAAGAGGCCGAAGCCATGCTGGAGCGGGTTGGCCTTGCCCATGCGCGCGACCTCTATCCCGCCTCGCTCTCGGGCGGCATGCAGCAGCGGCTGGCGATTGCGCAGACCTTGCTCGGCCGGCCGCAAATATTGCTTCTGGACGAGCCGTTCGGTGCGCTCGATCCGGGCATCCGCGTCGAGATGCACGAACTGCTGACCGAGCTATGGACCGAGCACGGCATGACCGTGGTCATGGTCACCCATGATATCGGTGAGGCCTTCAAGCTCGGCACACGCGTGCTGGTCTTCGACAAGGTGCGCCACGACCCCCAGTTCCCGTCCGCCTATGGCGCGACGATCACCTACGATCTGAAGCTCGACCGCAAGAACCGGGCTTCCTCACAAGACGTGGCCAAAGTGGCTGCGATGGTCGGGACGACCCGGCTGGACAGCGCAATTGCGACGACGGCGTCGTAACGGAGGTTTTTCATGCACACGGACATTCCAGAACGCAGTCATCGCCGTGCGGGCCTGGTCGCCCGGGAGCCGGCGCGACATTTGCACCATCCTGATTTTGATGCCCGCGGCACGCAGGGCTGGAAGTCGATCGAGGCCGAGGGGAAGCTGCCGGAAAGCGGCTGGCGCAAGGAGCAGCAATGGGCGCTCGACATGGGCCTGCCCGGATCGGATTCGATCGTCGACAAGTCGATCCCGACATTCGCGCGCGGCGAGCTGCCGCATTTCGCCGGCATCAACACCTTTCTGAAGGCGCCCTATGTCGAAAACGTCCGCGATGTCGGCAAATATGATGCGGCCGTCATCGGCATTCCCTTTGACAGCGGCACCACTTACCGGCCGGGAACCCGGTTCGGGCCGCAAGGCATCCGCCGTATCTCGGCGCTCTACACGCCTTACAACTACGAACTCGGCGTCGACTTGCGCGAACAGATGACGCTTTGCGACGCCGGCGACGTCTTCACCATTCCGGCCAACCTCGAAAAGAGTTTTGACCAGATCACCAAGGGCGTCAGCCATGTCGCCTCGTCGGGCGCGCTGCCGATCATGCTGGGTGGCGACCATTCTATCGGCTTCCCTTGCGTGCGCGGCATCGCCGACGTCACCTCCAAGCGCATCGGCATCATCCATTTCGATCGTCATATCGACATCCAGGAAAAGGATCTCGACGAGCGCATGCACACCACGCCCTGGTACTGGGCGACCAACCTGCCGAACGTCTCGGCGACCAATCTCGTGCAGCTCGGCATTGGCGGCTGGCAGGTTCCCCGTTACGGCGTCGCGGAGGCGAGGAAGCGGGGCACCAACGTGCTCACCATTTCCGATATTGAGCAGATGGGACTTGAGAAGGCGGCGGAAGTCGCTCTCGAACTCGCCTGGAAGGACACCGATGCCGTCTACATCTCTTTCGACGTCGACAGCCTCGATTGCGGTTTCGTGCCCGGCACGGGATGGCCAGAGCCTGGCGGTTTCCTGCCGCGCGAAGCGCTCAAGCTGCTTGGGCTGGTGACGGCGCCCGGCATTTGTGGATTGGAAGTCGTCGAGGTCTCTCCGCCCTACGACACATCCGACATCACGGCGCTATTCGGCGTGCGCGTCGTCGTCGAGGCGCTCGGCTCGATGGTCGCCCACGGCAATCTCGGCAAGCATAAATCCATCATCGACAAGCCGGTGAGTTTTTGACGATGCACGACGATCATCACCACCACGGCCATGACCATGGCGACGGCCACCATCATGGGCCGAATGGTCATCACCACGATCGCCCTCTCGGCCACAACGGGCCCGCGGGCAAGCCGCTGCAATGGCAGACGCCGCATCTGCCTCCTGACCAGACCCAGGAGCCGCCCGTCGATCCCGCCTCAGTCGATCTCGATCTTGTCGAAACGGCCTTCCTGGAAGGATTTGCGCGGGCACCGGACCCGTCCAGCTTTCTGCGTCTCGCCGGCATACCTTTTGTCGGTGAAATGGCGGACGGCGTGCGGCTTCATCTGCTGCGCGTCGAGACCGAGGATCTGGTCGATGTCGGTGCCGTCATGCCGCTCGTCGGCGGTACCGGCGTCGCCTATCATCCGTTGCCGGCGCGCCTGACGTCGCACCGCCGCCGCCTTGCTTTCATCTATCACGATGGCACCCAGCAAAAACATCTCGGCTTCGCCGCGGCGCGCGCCCTTGCCGACCGTTCCGCTGCCTCGCAATTCGCCGTTCCCGGACATTGAACTCATTCGTCAACCTCATTCATCGGACAGGCCCAACCATGAAAACGTTTCCAAGACTTGGCATGACTATCCTTTCGGCTTTGGCCGTCTTGACGCCCTCGTTGGCGTTCGCCCATCCGGGCGGCGATCACGTCCATGGCTTCCTGGCCGGCGTCGAGCATCCTCTCTTCGGCATCGACCATCTGCTCGCGATGGTAGCTGTCGGCATGATCGCCGCGAGAACCGGCGGGCGCGCCATTGTTCTCGTTCCGTTGTTCTTCGTCTCCGCAATGGTCGCCGGAGCCCTGTTCGGAGGCGCCGGCCTCGGCTTGCCCTCCCTTGAGACCGGCATCGCACTGTCGCTCGTGGTGTTCGGGGCGATGGTCGGTCTGGCGAAGCCCTTGCCGCTGGCCGTCGCCGTGTCGCTGACGGCCTTGTTCGGATTGTTCCATGGAAACGCCCACGGCCTCGAGATTCCCGAAAGCGACAGTGGCCTCGCTTATGCCGTCGGTTTCGTCCTCGCCACCTCGGTCCTGCATGCGATGGGCGTGTTGTCCGCCACCAGACTCGCCGGTTGGCCGGGAGCCATCCGCACCGCCGGTGTCGCCACTTCGATGGTTGGGGTGGCCATGGCCGCGCAGCTCGTCTGAATCAGTCCGCGAAGCACATTGCTCCGCGAAGCACATTGCTTTCAATCAGGGACGAAAAAGTGATGAGACAGAAGTGGCTACTAGCATTTCGCCGCTTTCGCACCATGCTTTATCAACTAATGAAGGCCCGCGCTGAGCGACTTTGACTATCCTCTATTGTATGGCGGTGAAGATACAGATTGGCGACATGCAGACGCCCGGAATTCCGCGCCGGCTCGGCCCATCCCAGATGGCACATCTGAAGGTCTTGGAGGCGGTTGATCTGCCTTTCGGCGGTCCTATTGGAGACCACGTCACCTCAGAATTCTGAGAAGCCGGGCGACTTCGCCCATTCTTTAAGCACGGCGCGGGATTCATCGCCCAAAATCTGCTCCGCCTTCATTTTTCGGGCATTCACCGGCTTGGCGATTTCCTCAACCAGTCCGCTGACGCCGATGCCGATCTCGGCGCAATCCTTCAACGTCGCCGCGTAGTACATCTTGTCGAGCCCGGCCCACCAGATGGCGGCCACACACAGCGAACATGGCTCGCAGGTCGTGTAGATCTCACATCCCGAAAGATCCTGTGTGCCCAGCCGTTTAGTGGCGTCGCGGATCGCCAGCACCTCCCCATGCGCGGTTGGATCGTGGCTGGATGGCGTATCGTTCAGGCCTTTGCCGACGATCTCGCCGTCCTTGACGATGAAGGCTGCGAACGGGCGATGGGCGGGATTGGAGACGGCCTTTCGGCTGATCGCGATTGCCTCGGCCATGAATTCTTCGGGGGTCATAGGGTCTCCTTTGATCGGTTGCCTGTTCCATGCGCGTTGCAACCGACGTGCCAAGTTCCGCGCGCTCTGCATTGATATTGTCAATGATGCGCATGTGGATTTTGCATTTTGACTGATCCTGAACCTGAAATAGCCTCACCGGCATGGACAAGACATCGGTTCAGCACCCGGCCAAAACCGCCAGGATCACCTCCCGCGAGGACCTCGCCGGCGTGTGGAAGCGGGCTCTGCTAGCAGATGAGACGGGTAACGAAGATCGAGAGAGCATCGCCTACTGGGTTCAAGGCGCGCGACTGTGCGCCGACATACGTGAACACCGGCGAGCTTCGGCGCTGGCCGGCGCGTTCCGCGAGGGCGGTTCGCCCACCATGGATGCCTTTGCCGGCGAACTGATCGACAGCAACGGCACTTTCCGCTGGGAGCCTGTCTTGCGGCTCAACCACGTCGACGGCCCTCCCGATGAAGGCCGGCTGAACTGGATCGATGGTCATCTCTGGGAGGAGGGCGTCCACATAAGCTACTCCGAACAGTGGACCAGGATTGTAGAAGCCGCGGCCGGCGATTTCGCGGTTGCGCTCGATGATGAACGAGGCCGGCAGGCTTATATGCTTAAGGTCGGAACCTTCCTGTTTCACGCGCTCTCAGGAGAACGTGCCCAAGCCGAGTTCAGCCTGTTCGAACTCAAACCGGGAGGCGTTGATCTCATTCTCTCCACGGCAGGGCCTGGACCGGTCGCTTGTCCAAGTATCGAATTTGCCGACCTTGCAGGCACAAGCGTCTGGCTGTCCGCGGTCGGCGAGGAGGAGCAGCGGGAGCGATGGCTGGTCACGCAGTTGGACGACTGCGGGAGGGGTACGCCCGCGATCGGCAAGGTCAGTGGCGGAGTAGCAATGCGATGAAGGCGTTCACAAAAATTCCGATCGTCGACGTATCGGCCCTTGGGGGGAGCGATTGCGCCGCCCATGCGGCAACCGTCGCGAGGCTGAGCGAGATCGCCAGCAGCATCGGGTTCCTCTATGTTTCCGGTCACGGCATCCCCGAAGCCCTCTCGTCGGCACTCATCGCGGCGGCGAAAGGGCTGTTCGACCTGCCAGCTTCCGAAAAAATGAAGGTGTATATCGGCAATTCCCGCAACCACCGCGGCTATGTGCCCGAAGGCGAAGAGGTGTTCGCCGGCAAGACTCCGGACCGCAAGGAAGCCTTCGACCTTGCGCAGGATCTGCCGAGCGATGATCCGGACTATCTCGCCGGCAACCCGTTGCTGGGTCCGAACCAGTGGCCGGAAAACCTGCCAGGCTTCCGCGAGGCCGTGATGGCCTATTATGCCGCCGTCTTCCAGCTTGGCCGTCGGCTGCTGCGCGGCTTCTCAGAGGCCGTGGGGCTGGAGCCGACCGCGCTCGATCACTTGGTGACCAAGCCAACCTCGCAGTTGCGCCTTATCCACTATCCCTATCATGCCGGCCGCCAGGACGCCCCGGGCATCGGCGCGCATACGGACTACGAACTCTTTACGCTGCTGCTGCCGACCGCGGCGGGGCTGGAAGCGATGAACTGCAGCGGTGAATGGATCGACGTTCCGCCTGTCCCGGGTGCGTTGGTCGTCAACATCGGCGACATGCTGGAGGTGCTGTCCAACGGACTGTTTGTCGCGACATCACATCGTGTGCGTGCCGTGAAGGAAGAACGCTACTCATTCCCGCTGTTCTTCGCCTGCGACTACGCCGCGTTGGTGCGGCCGCTGCCGCAGTTCGTCACGCCAGAGCGCCCCGCGGCCTTCGATGAGATTGTCGCCGGCGAGCATCTTTTTGCGCAGACCGTGCTGACGTTCAAATATCTGCGTGAACGTCGCGACAGTGGTGAGTTGAAGCTACCGGAACGGAGCCTTGGGCTATCCTCTTTCGGCCAGGAGGCGCGGCATTCCACCCATGCGCCGGCGGCGGACATCGGGTGAGCGCGATGGCGACGAGAGAATTTCCTCCCAACGGGACGTGGGCGTGGTGAAGACGCCGCGCGCCACCCGCGGCATGGTGACCACGCCCCATCATCTGGCCAGCCAATCCGGCCTGGCGCAGCTGCGGGCCGGCAGGTCGGCGATCGCCGCCGTGGTGGCAGCGGCGGCAACGCTGGCGGTGGTCTATCCCCATATGTCCGGGCTCGGCGGCGACGGGTTCTGGCTGATCAGCGAACCTGGGCGCGAGCCGTTCGGCATCCAGGCAGCGGGGCGCAGCGGTCAAGCCGTCGACACGAACCTCTACGAGCGCTGCGGCCTGTCGTCGATTCCGATCCGCGGGCCGCTTGCGGCGAACACCGTCGCCGGCGCGGTGGACGGCTGGCGGCGCGCGCTTGAGGTCAGCGGGAGATGGGGCGAACGCACCGATCTCGAACCACTGCTCGAGGACGCGATCTTCCATGCCGAGAATGGCGCCTTCGTCACGCGCAGCCAGGAAGCGCTTACACGGGAGGGCTATGACGAACTGATCGACGTGCCGGGCTTCGCGTCTGCTTTCCTGACGAACGGTCAATGTCCAAAGGAAGGCGAGAAGATCAAGTACCCTGCTCTGGGTGGGACTTTTCGGCGGCTTGCGCGCAATGGGCTCGCCGACTTCTACCAGGGCGGGCTGGCAGCGGACATCGCGGCCGACCTTGCGACAGTGGGCTCACCTGTGACTGCCGACGATCTCACCGATCACTCTAGTGATGCCTGCGATCTGCTTTCCATCGATCTGCCGGGCGTCAGAGTGTTCAATCATCCACCGCCGACGCAAGGGCTGGCTTCGCTGGTGATCCTTGCGCTGATGCAGCGTCAGAAGATACCGCAAGCCGACGGATTTGCGCATATCCATGCGGCTGTCGAAGCGACCAAGCTTGCCTTCGCCGATCGCAACCGCATCGGCGATCCGGAAAGTATGCAAATCGAGCCGGCTACCCTGCTCGATCGGGCCTATCTCGACTCCCTGGCGACCAGGGTCGATGCCCGCAAGGCGCAGCCATGGGAAACATGTCCGGCCAAGGGCGATACGGTCTGGCTCGCCGCGATCGACGGCGAGGGCCGCGCCGTCAGCTACATCCAAAGCATCTACTATGATTTCGGCTCGGGCGTGGTCCTGCCGCAGACTGGCATACTTTGGCAAAACCGCGGCATCTCGTTTCGCCTGGATGAGGCCGGTCCACGAGCTCTCGAGCCCCGGAGGCTTCCATTCCACACACTCAATCCCGCCTTCGCTCAATTCGATGACGGGCGGCGCATGGTCTACGGCACGATGGGCGGCGATGGCCAGCCGCAGACGCTCGCCGCGATCTTCTCGCGCTATGCGATGTTCGGCCAAGGGTTGCAGGAGGCGGTGAGTGCCCCGCGTTGGCTGCTCGGGCGGCGCTGGGCCGATGAAGGCGCTTCATTGAAGCTGGAAGACGGGTTTTCGCCGCAGGTGGTCGATGAATTGCGCGCCGCCGGCCACGACGTGGAACTGATTGAATCCTGTAGCGACCTGATGGGTCACGCAGGAGCGATCGTGCTCCATGCGGACGGACTGCTGGAAGGCGCAGCCGATCCGCGCAGCGATGGGGCGGTGGCAGCATGGTGAGCGCCGTCGCAGCAAACCTTCGAGAGGCCCGGACGGCTGTCGGAAGCCGGTCGACAGCGGCCCTGGCCCGGTGCTTCGGCGAGCGCGCGATCCTGCCCGGAGATCCGCGCTACGAGGCAACGCGCCGTGTCTGGAACGGTATGATCGATCGGCGGCCACTGGCCGTTCTGCGCTGCACCGGCAACGAGGACGTACGGGCAGAGGTCGATGTGCCGGTCGCAGTTCGGGGCGGCGGCCACAGCGTCGCCGGCCACGGTGTCGTCGACGGCGGCGTCGTCATCGACCTTTCGCCGATGGCCGCCGTCACCGTCGACGAAGGACAGTCGCGGGTGCGCGAGGCATTCGGCGTCAACTTCGACCGGCTCGCCGCCATCAAGGCACGCTTCGATCCCGGGAATCGGCTTTGCGTCAACCAGAACATTGAGCCGGCGAGCGGCCCGATAAACACCGTTGAGGAGACGAAATGAGCGACGTCTGTGGCGTGACCGGCCTGTTCCATGTGCTGGTGAAGACCAACGACCTTCCCCTGACCCTGAAGTTCTACAAGGACGTCATCGGCCTGCGCGAGGCGCCGCGGCCGGCATTCGGCAATCCCGGAGCGTGGCTCGCCTGCTCTTCGCCGGTCGGTGAGCAGATCATCCACATCTGGGCAGGTGGCGCGGGAATGGGACCTACCGGCGTGTCGCCCTACGGCACAGGCACAATCGATCACGTGTCCTTCACGGCAATCGGACACGAGGGATACCGCGAGCGTTTCAAGAAATACGGGCTGCCCTGGCGCGAATTCATCATCCCCAACACGACGCTCTGGCAACTGTTCGTCTACGACCCGAGCGGCGTGCAGATCGAGCTGACATTCGATTCCGCCAATGAAGGGGAGCCGCACGGGCCGATCGCGCCGGAAAACGCCTACACGCCTGGCGAGATTTTTTTCGACCAGCCGACTTACCCCAGTCTTTAGCGACGCCGATCGGTCGACGGCACAGCGAGCGAGGAGACGACAAAAGAATAGGCAGAACGGAAATTGTGAATTGACTAAAAAACGACCAGTTCTTTCGCCGACAAGCGGAAGGTGGTGATTTTTACTAAAAATTCAAAAGTAATGACTGGCTTTCGATCTTATATCGCTAAATAAACATTGAATTTCTTAGAAAAAGACCTGTTCAAAGAACGAAGGGGAGCGCCGAAGGATTTCACATAATTGGCATTCAACTTGCATCGCACAATCGAGAAGTGAGTGTCGCGCCCAAGCAATCTGAGTATGGAGAGCACAATGGCAATGAAATCCGATCATGAATCCGATGCCACGCCCCTGGAAAGCGCGGGATCGGGAGAGAAGTCGACCGCCGGTTCCGACCTGTCGAGACGCAAGTTCCTGGCAACGACGGCAGCCGCCGCCGCCGCCGTGTCGTGGAGCAATCTGACGATCATCAACAAGGCCAAGGCGGCCAGCACGCTGCGGGTGCTGGCATGGCCCGGCTATGACGAAAAGCCTGTCGTCGGGCAATTCGAGGAGGAGAACGGCGTAAAGGTCGAATTCAAGAACTACATCGGCGGCGAGCAGATGATGCAGTTCTACGCCCAATCGCCGAAGGGGACGTTCGACGCCATCATCAGCGACGCGGAGTATGTCCAGAAATTCGTCGCCCAGAACGCTGTCGTTGCGTTGAAGAAGGCGGACTTCAAGCACCTTGCGGATTTCCATCCCGCGTATCAGGACTTTGCGCCGCTGCGCACTGGCGATGCGGCCACGACCTGGGGCATCGGCACGCGGTTCTCGTTCTACGGCATCTCCTACAACACGAAATTCGTGAGCGATGAGGAGGCATCGAGTTGGAGCAACCTTCTACTGCCGAAGTTCAAGAACAAGGTGGTCATGTTCGATTGGTATTTGCCGAACATGAGCAATGCGAGCCTCGCAGTGTTCCCCAACAACCAGACGCCTTATGACATCACCGTCGACCAACTCGGCAAGGTAAAGGAGTGGCTGACCAAGCTACGGCCGCAGATTGTTTCGTTCGCGCCGCAGAACCAGGGCCTGGTGACGGCGCTGCTCAGCGAAGACGCGATCGTCACGCCATATGGCGACATGGACATCGAGATGACGGTGGCCGGCTACGACAACTTCAAGTCCTCGGTGCCGAAGGAAGGGTCGATCCGCTGGAGCGAGGCGGCGTGCCTCTGCGCCGACAGCTCGAACCAGGAACTCGCGCTGAAGTGGATCGAATACATGAGCCGGCCCGAGATTCAGGCGAAGCTGGTTTATACGAAAGGGTTCAAGGCGCGGGCGCCGAACATGAAGGTCGTCGACTATTGGGACGACGACCAGAAGAAGATCATGAAGTACATCCCTGATCCCAACGCTCGGGGAAAGCTGCTGGTCGAATCCTACATCGAACTGACGGCGCCGCGCGGACTGCCCGTCAAGCAGCCCGAAGCCGATTGGCAGGCGATCTTCAACGCCTTCAAATCCGCCTGACGGCATCGGCTGCGTGGGGTGGCGTTGATGCGCTGCCCCGCGCCCCGTTCATCACGATGAACATCTGGACGAAATCATTGGATTACGAGAGCTTGGCGACGACCGATACGCCGGATCGACCGGAGAATCTTCCTGATCTTGAGATCAGTGCGATCGCGAAGAGCTTCAATGGGGTTACCGCTCTCGACGAAGTGAGCTTCACCGTCGAGCGTGGCGAATTCCTTGCGATCATGGGGCCGAGCGGCTGTGGCAAGACGACGCTCCTGCGTATCCTTGCCGGATTGGAGACCGCCGACAGCGGCACGCTTTTATCGCGCGGCAAACGCATCGACCAGATTCCGGTGCACAGGCGCAACATGCGGTTGGTCTGGCAGAACTACGCATTGTTTCCGCATCTCAACGTGCGCAACAACATCGAGTTCGGCCTGAAGCTGCAGAAGCTCGAACGCAAGGTGATCGACGCCAAGGTTGCGGCGATCGCCGAGATGGTGCGGCTGACCGAGTTCCTCGATCACAGGGTGACGGTACTTTCTGGGGGGCAGCGGCAGCGCGTGGCCATCGCGCGGGCGCTGGTTACGGAGCCCGACATCCTGCTGCTCGACGAACCGCTGAGCGCGCTGGATGCCAATCTGCGCGTACATATGCAGAGCGAACTGAAGCGGCTCCAGCAGACCCTAGGGATCGCCTTCGTCTACATTACCCACAACCAGAGCGAGGCCTTCTCGACCGCTGACCGCGTGGTCGTGATGAATCGCGGTTGTATCGAGCAGATCGGCGCGCCGCGCGAGATCTATTTGTGGCCGCGCACCCGTTTCGCCGCGGAGTTCGTCGGCTCCAACAATCTTCTCGAAGGCAGGATCGCTTCCGTCGTCGGAAATGTCGTGTCGGTCGACTGCGGCGCCGGGCAGTTCTTCGTCGCGTTGCCGGACGAGCGCCTTGCCCACGCCTATCGGCCTGCGCCCAAGGCGACGGTGACACTAGTCATCCAGGCCAGCAAGGTCCGCGGCCATGCCACCAGCGTCGTGAACGAGAATCACGTCACGGCAGTGGTCACCGATACCGAGTTCACCGGGTCGCAGATTGTACAGCATCTGAGGCTGCAGGATGGCGCCGTCCTCCGTATGATCGCGCCGGATCCCTTCAGCGGCTCGACCCCCGGTCCCGGCTCGACCATAGATATCTACTGGTCGCCTGAGGATTGCGTTCTGGTCGGGCCGCGCATCTTGCCGAACTCGGAAAACATTCCCGGCGCGAAGTCCTATGTGCGGATGGGAGGCTAGACCATGGTCGACATCGTCTCTGAGGCGAGCATGGTACCGTTGGCCAACAGCAAGAAGCCGCGCGGCGGGACCAATCGGCTGATGATCGCGATGCTGGCGCTGCCCACCCTCTATTCGCTGGTGTTTTTCATTGGGCCGCTGATCTTCCTCATCGCGCTCTCGTTCTGGAAGGTGGAGAATTTCCGCGTTGTACCGGCGTTCACTCTGGAAAACTACGCCAGTGTCGGCCAGCAGATGTTCGGCAATTCCAACTACAGCATTGCGATCCTGCAATCGCTCTACGTCGCGGCAACGACTGCGGCGCTGTGCGTGGTGCTCTGCGGAGCGTTCGTGCTTGCTCTCGTCTACACGCTGCCATCGCGCCTGCATCGGCTGGCGCTGCTGCTTGCCGTCGCCCCGTTCTGGACGAGCTACATCCTGCGCGTGTTCGCCTGGCAGATCCTGCTGGCCAAGCGCGGCATCATCAACACCGCGCTGACGGCGATGGGGATCGACTGGCAACTGGCCGTTCTCAACACGCAGGCCGCCACGCGCATAGGGCTGCTGCACTATTCGGCGCCGGTGATCATCGTCATTCTGTTCGTCACCGTGAAAAGCATTGATCGCGACCTGATCGAGGCCGCCCGCAATCTGGGCGCGACACGCTGGACGACTTTTCGTACCGTCATCCTTCCGCTCAGCCGGGTCGGCATTGTCTTGTCTTTCTGCTTTGCCAGCATCATCGCCTTTGGCGACGTGCTTTCCGGTTCGATTCTCGGCGGGGGCGCCGGACGGTCGCTGGTCGGGTCGGTTCCGCTCTTCGCCAACGTGATCATGAGCGATTATTCGGGCTCGACCAACTTGCCGCGCGTCTGCGTTCTCGCCATCATCATGGTACTGATCCTGGTCTTCATCCTGATGTCCGGCCTGAAAGGCTCCGAAGCCGCCCAGCGGAGCATCAGCTGACCATGGCGGAGGTCGTCCTCCGACGGAGCAGCCCCGACGGGCGCCCACTGCTGACGCTGCTTGGCCGCGTCTATCTTGGCGTCGCCTTTGTCTTCCTGTTCCTGCCGATCGTCACCCTGCTGGTGTTTTCCTTCCAGAAGAATCAATACGCCTCGATACCCGGGCAGGGCTGGTCGCTGCGCTGGTACGAGAAACTGTTCAGCGACGACATGCTGCTTTCTGCGCTGTCGAATAGCCTCATCGTGTCGCCGGTCGCAGCGACGGTGGCGTCGATCATAGGTTTCTGCGCCGCCTATGCGGTGAACCGCTTCGTCTTTCCGGGCCGCTCCGTTTTGGCAGTGGTCATCGTGCTTCCGATCCTCATCCCACCGCTTATCCTCGGCATCGGCTTCCTCGGTCTCCTGTCCCGTCTGCATCTGGAGGGACAGTTGTTGAGCGTCATCATCGCGCATGTTGTGCTGACGACGCCGGCTGCGATGGCGATTATCCAGCTGCGCCTCAGTCAATTGCCCGCCTCGTTGGAGGAGGCCTCGTGGAATCTGGGCGCCACCGAATGGCAGACGCTTTGGAAGGTCGTGCTGCCCTGCGCTGCGAGCGGCATCGCCGGCGGCTGGCTGCTGGCCTTCACCTTCTCATTCGACGAATTCGTGATCGCCTGGTTCGTCTCCGGTTTTCAGCCGACGCTGCCGGCAACGATCTACACCTATCTCGCGGCATCCGCCGATCCGTCGCTCAACGCAATCGCCAGCATCATCTTCGTGTTTTCCGGATTGCTGCTGGCGGGCGCGGAACTGCTCGTCATTCCCATGATCATCCGTGCGTCGTCGCGCGGCCGCCGCACAGCGCCGGCGTGAACGGCGAGACGAGCCGCAAGATGATGCAGTCTGTATTGCAACAGCCGCTTCAACCGGTAAGGATCGATCCACCGGCAACGGCAGGCGGCAATATGGTGCGGCAAAATCTCTTGTGGCGACGCCTCGATTGGAACCTCATGCGGGTGTTCTACGAGATCGTCCAGAACGGCGGCGTGACGGCCGCGGCACGGGCAATGAACCGGCAGCAGCCGGCAACCAGCCAGGCGTTGGCCAGGCTCGAGGATCAGCTCGGCGTAGCCCTTTGCGAGCGCGGACCTGGCGGCTTTGCGGTCACGGAAGAAGGCGAAATCATCTTCCGCATAGCCAGCGAAATGGTGGAGCTGATGCGCCATGCGCCCGACCTTCTGACCCAGGCAGCCGGGACAGTCAGAGGTATGCTGCGCATCTCGATGATGTCGAGCACTCGCAGCCGCGATTTCGACGAGATACTGACATCGATCATGCGCCGTCACCGGCATCTCGAGATCACAGTCGACCTCGCGCCCTGGCGCAGTGCGCTTGACGCCGTTCAGACCGGCGACGCCGATCTTGCGGTGACTTACGTCCAAATCCTTGACCCGTCACTGACCTACCAGCCGGTGTTCCACGAGGTGCAGCAGCTCTATTGCAGCCCGCTCCATCCGCTCTACGGCGGCCGGTTCGACGACCCAGGCGCCCTGGCCAACGAGCATTTCTTTTTGACGGGTCGCGACGAACCGGTGGAAATGACAAATTTCCGGCTGCAGTTCGGCCTCGGCACGTTGACCCGCGGCGGCTCCGAGGATCTCGGTGAACTGAAGCGGCTGATCTTGACCGGTACGGGTATCGGTTTCCTGCCGTCCCTGACGGTCATCGAGGAGGTTAATCAGCGGACGCTGTGGCCGCTTCTGTCCTACGGACCTCTGCCCTCATATCCCGTTCATCTTGTCGCTCGCCCGCAAGCAATGCGCTCCCTGCCTGCGCAGCTGTTTTTCGAAGAGGCGCGCCGCCGGCTGCGTGCGAGGCGGCAGGATTGACCACTTTCGAGCGCCACACAGTGCATTGGAGACGGGAATGAGTATCCTCATCAAAGGCGCGACCGTACTTGCCATGGGTGGCACGGCAGGGGCGGAGCCTTTTACCGGCGATCTGTTGATCGAAGCCGATCGCATCGCCGCGGTTGGAACTTCGCTTGAGGCGCCACCCGGGGCGGAAGTGATCGACGGCTCCGAAAAACTGGTCATGCCCGGCCTCGTCAACGCGCATCTTCATACCAACGAGGCGCTGTTCAAAGGTCGCTATGACAACATGCCGCTCGAGGTGTGGATGCTTTATTCCTACCCGATCCGGGCGGCGAAGCGTCTCCCATCGCGGCTGGTCTATTTGCGCTCGATGCTGGTTGCGATGGAATCGCTGAAATACGGCGTCACCTGCATCACAGACGACCTCTACGAGAGCCCCCGTTCGGAAATGGAACTGATGGACGCCGTGATCGACGCCTATATCGACTGCGGTATCCGGGCCACCGTTTCTGCACATGTTGTCAACCGCAACTTCCTCGACACGATGCCCTTCACCAGGGAATACGTTCCTCAGCACCTGCAGGACGAGATCAACAGCATCGTACCGATGACGACGGCGGACTACATCGCCTATGTGAAGGAGGTCCATGGCCGCTTCCACGGCCGCGCCGGCCGCATTCGCACCATGCTGGCGCCATCGGCGCCGCAACGCTGCACCGTCGACCTGATGCTCGCGGCGAACGACCTTGCCAGGGAATGGAGCGTACCGTTCCATACCCATATCGTGGAAACCAAGGTCCAAGGCGTGACCGGCCCCGAATTCCATGGCAAGTCACTGATCGCCTACATGGATGACCTCGGCCTCTTGAACCCGTGGACGACGATTGCCCATTCAATCTGGGTGAACGACAACGATATCGAGCGGATGGGCCGCGCCGGCGTCTCGGTGGCTCACAACGCCATCTCCAACCAAAAACTCGGCGCCGGCTCGGCTCCGGTGCGCAAGCTGTTGACGGCCGGCGTCAACATTGGCCTAGGCTCCGATGGCATATGCTCCAACGACACGCCACGCATCTTCGATGTGATGAAGGCAGCCGGGCTGATGCACAAGGTCAACAATCCGGATTGGGCCCGCTGGCTGACGGCCTCCGAAGTGCTTCATGCCGGCACGATCGGCGGCGCGCGCACCGCATTGCTGCAGGACGAAATCGGCTCGCTGGAGCCTGGCAAGAAGGCCGATCTCCTGATCCTTGACATGAAAACGGCCAATTTCACGCCGCTCAACGACGTCCGCAACCACCTTGTCTATTGCGAGGAGGGTTCGTCGATCGAGAAGGTCTTCGTCAATGGCGAGGTGGTGGTTGAGAACGGCCGGCTGACGAAGGTCGACGAGAAGGCGCTGCTGGCGGAACTGCGCGCCATGATGCCGGAATTCATCGAATACACACTGGGTGTCGAAGCGGCCAACGGTGAGTTGGAGCCTGCCTTCACCAAGGTCATCCGGCGCTGCTACGGAATGGACATCGGCATCAACCGCTGGGCGTCCGATGCGTGAGGCGGTGATGACGCGACGAATCCGCCTTGCCGAGATGACCTGGATGGAATTCGACCAGCGGGTGAAGGATGATAATCCGATCATCTTCGTGCCGATCGGCTCGACCGAGCAGCACGGCCCGCATCTGCCGCTGTCGACCGACGTCATCCTACCGGAGGGGATCGCGTTGCTGGTCGCCCCCGAACTCGGCGGCATTGTCGCGCCGCCGATTTCTTATGGCTACAAGTCGCAGCCAAAGACCGGCGGAGGCAACCATTTCCCCGGCACGATCAGCCTCAATGCCGCAACGCTGGTCGCGCTGCTGCGCGATCTCGTCAATGAATTCGCAAGGCATGGCGCCCGCAGGATCGTCTTGTTCGACGGCCATATGGAAAACCAATGGTTTATCACCGAGGCGGCTGACCTCGCCCTGACCGACCAGCGGCGGGAGGGCGTCAACGACCTCACCGTGGTCAAGCTTCCATACTGGGAATTCATCTCCAAGGCGACCGAGGCAGTGCTTTTTCCCGATGGCCTGATCAGCTGGGCGCTTGAGCATGCCGCTGTGATGGAGACGTCGGTGATGCTGCATCTGCGCCCCGACCTCGTGCGTGTCGACAAGATCCCGGGCGACAAGCCGGCCGAGTTCCCGCTTTTCGACGTCTATCCCTTTGATCTCCGGCCAATCCCCCCGCATGGTGTGTTGAGTTCGGCCGCCGGCGCATCGGTTGAAAAGGGCAAGGCGGTTGTCCAACAGATCGTTCCGGACATCGCAGCTGCCTTGCGGGACTATTTCGCCGCCTTGGATGAACCGTAGGGCGATGCGGCGTGCGTGTGTCGATGGTCAGGCGCACCGTTGTCGCAATGATAGCAATTATATCAAAGCCACTCGCAGTTGCGGTGATGATCTTGCCGTGCGTCAACCGGCCGGTCATTTCCGCAAGCGCTTCGATGATAGCCGCCGTTACTGCGCCAGCAGAAAGCAGTCGAAGTCACGCTGCTTCAGGCCCTGGATGAGCGCGTGAATTTTAACATCGAGACGATCATGAGGCTTGTGAGCAAATAAGACGGGCCGCTCGTTTCCTGTGCAATTGGTTCGCCACACCAAGTGAAGAGATAGGAGGAACATAAGCTGGCAAACAAACCGCTACCATGTTGTTTCTCACCAAACAGTCAGGCGGACTCGGTCACGGCTCCTATCCGACGATAGATGAAAGCTTCGTCCGCCGCAGTATCCGCCACGGCGCGCCGCGTTTCATCGATGAGCATAGCCATGCGGGCGTGGATCGGCGACTTGATGCAGGCTGGATCCGTAGCCGCGGCGTCACCGGCAATCGCCATCGCCTGACACCTGCAGCCACCCCAATCGACCTCGCGGCGCTCGCAGCTTCGGCACGGCTCGCGCATCCACTCGGTGCCGCGAAAGGCATTGAATGCCGGTGAATCGGTCCAGATTTCGGCAAGCGTGCGCTCTCCGAAGCGCTCGAAGCGAAGCGAAGGAATCGTCTGCGCGGCATGGCACGGCAGCACGGTGCCGTCCGGAGCCACCATGAAGGCGTCGCGCGCCCAGCCGCCCATGCATGGCTTGGGATAGATGGCAAAATAATCCGGCGGGACGAAATCGATGTTAATGACGCCGGCAAGCCGTTCCTGCGCCGCCGCGACGATGTCCGCCTGCCGGTCGACCGCGGCACGTTCGGGCATCAGCGCATTGCGATTGGCCAGCGCCCAGCCGGCATACTGCACGTTGGCGATCTCGAGCCGCTCGGCACCCAGCGAAAGGGCCATATCGATGAATTCCGGCACCTCCTCGATGTTGTGACGATGGATCGGCGCGTTGATGGTGAGCGGCAGCCCGGCCGCGCGGGCGCGGCGTGCCGTCTCCAGCTTCTTTTCATGACTGCCCCGGTGGTTGCCGATACGATCGGTGGTCGCCGGCCGGGCACCCTGAAAGCTCAGTTGCAGGTGGTCGAGCCCGGCTTCGGCAAAGGCCTCGATGCGGCCTTCGGCAATGTTGATGCCGGCGGTGATGAGGTTGGTATAGACACCGCGCGCCGAAAGCCCGGCGATCAATTGCTCGAGGTCGCGGCGCAGCGTCGGCTCGCCGCCGGACAGATGCACCTGCAGGACGCCGAGATCGGCGGCCTGTGAGAACAGATCGAGCCAGATCTGTGTGTCGAGCTCGCGATTGGCCTTCAGCAATTCGAGCGGATTGGAGCAATAGGGGCACTGCAGCGGGCAGCGATGCGTCAATTCCGCCAGCATGCCGATCGGAGGCAGAAGGAGCTCGCTCATAGTTTCACCAGCAGCTTGTCCGACCATTCCTGCAGGAAGGCGATGACGTCGGCCGCCACGGCCTCCTGCTCGGCGTCATATTCGGCGGCAAGACCGGCTATGATGTGGCCGACGGTGGATCGCCCGTCGCAGCGGCGCAGTATGTCGAGACTGATCTCGTTCGGCCAGAATACCTTCTCCGGCGAAAGCACGGCGAAGGCCTGCCGTATGGCGTCGTATTGTATGCGCACATGCTTCGGCAGCGACGGCACCGATCGCAACGACACGATGGTTCTTTCGCGCAGCGCCACCATCAGGCCGCCTCCGGCTGGAAGGCGCCGGGCGGGATGTTTCCCGGCGCGCCATAGGCATGTTGAAGCGCATCGAGCATGGCCCAGAGTATATCGCATTTGAAAACCAGCGCATCGATCGCCTGCTGCTGGCGCTCCGCCGTGTCGGCATGGCCGAGCACGTAGGCGAGGGCGAAGTCGGCATCGCGCCATGCCTGTTCTGGCCGCCGGCTGAAATAGGCCAGCGTATCCTCGGTGATGTAGTCATATCTGGCCAGCATCGCCGGCACGCGCTCGCCGATGATGAGCGGCGAGAACATCTCGGTCAGCGACGATGCAACCGCCTCGAGCAGCGTGCGGTCCGCGCAGAAGGAAAGGTAGGCGCAGACGGCGAAGCGGGTCGCCGGCACCGCCAGCCTTTCGCTCTTGACGGTTTCGGCATCGAGCCCGAGCGAGGTGGCCAGATGCAGCCAGCGCGCGATGCCGCCGCTCCAGCCGTCCGCGCCGTCGTGGTCCTCGATGCGTTTGCGCCAGGCGGCGCGAAACGCCGGATCCTCCGCACGTGCCAGGATCATGGCGTCCTTGCGCGGAATGACGGCCTGGTAGCAATAGCGGTTCAGCGCCCAGGCCTGCATTTCGGCCTTCGACAGGGCGCCGCTGGTCATCCTGTGATGGAAGGGATGCCGATTGTGATAGCGCTCGGCACCGACCTGCCGCAGCACGGCCTCGAGCTCGCTGTTGGACAGGCCACCTCTGGCCGCGTCGCGGAAATCGCTCAAAATTCAATCTCCATCCCATCGCCGGCTACTTCCCAGCCAGCCGCCTTGACTGCCGCGTATTCGGCGGAATTCTCGTCGAGAACAGGATTGGTGTTGTTGATATGGACGAAGATGCGGCGGCCGATCTTCACATCGACCAAGCCGGCGATCGAACCCGCTGCTCCCGACATTGCGGTATGCCCCATGCGCGCGCCGGTTTTCTGGCCGACGCCGGCACTGATCATCTCGTCGTCTGTGTGAACGGTGCCGTCGAACAGCAGGCAGGCGGCATCGGCCAGGCGCGCGCGCAAGGCGGCATCGACGCGCGCACAGCCCGGGATGTAGAAGACGGCGCCGCGACCGCCGGCCCCGGTGATCCGGACTCCGATCGTGTCGCCGGCGTCTGAGCTGAAATCGGCGTCTGGATGGGCTCTGTCCTCGAGATAGAGCGCGATCTTCCCGGGCACGGGAAAGCTCTCGACGACAACGCCGGTCTCGTGGCCGTGCGCATCGCAGAGCACAACTTGCTCTTCCGCCGCCAGGAGGCGCCGCGGCACGATCGCCGGATCGAGAACATTGAAGATCGAATTCGCCTCCAGTGTCGCCAGCACCAGTGCCGTTGCATAGATCGCGAAAGGTTGCCGTTCGCGCAGGCTGAGCAGGCCGGCGATGTGGTCGACGTCGGCATTGGTCAGCACCACCGCCCGGATCGGCGTCGAGCGCAGCGGCGCGTCGGCTGCGGGCTGCAGTTCAGGCGTTTGCGCGATCTGCTGTCGAATGTCCGGGGAGGCGTTGAAGAGAACCCAATCGACCCCATTCGCCGATGCGGCAATGCTTGATTGGGTTCGTGACTGCACGCCGGCCACCCCGGCGCGAGCCGCGCGGCTCAGGCGATAGTTGCAGTTCCATTGCGGAAAGCCACCTCCCGCCGCCGACCCGATGATCTTCACGCGCATGGCAATGCCTGCTCCGCGGCCCATTCGGCCCGCAGGAAAATCTCTCCAGCAAACGGCTTCGGGGTCCCGTTTCCCGCGGCAAAGCCCGTCGCGACGCCCTTACGCGGCAAGGGGATGCATGCCCCTGTGGCCAGGGACATGCATCGCTGCGGCCTACTTCCTGGGAGGAATTTCAGCAGGCAGATAGCGCGAAATTTCGAAGCCCGCGGCAACCTGGCACATGGTCGGTTTCTTCCAGCTCTTCTTCATGACGTTCTCCTTTTCCGCCAGCCCGAAGGGGCCGGTCATGTCGTTGGCGCCATTGCGGGCGATGCAATGGCTCGTCCATCACCTCTCAAAATGGACAAATGAAACACTGGGTTCTCAAACAACCAAAGCAAACGAGCAAAACCAATAACCTCTGCCTCAAAGATCAGTTCCTTGCCTCCTATCTCGTTTCGCTCCGATCAAGCTCACCCCGGCGTCGACGTGATCGGGTTGTCATGTTCGTCGATCAGCGGCACGTTGTAGTCGAGCAGAAGCTTGTTGATCTCCGCCTGGTTCTCACGGATCACCTTGTTCAGCGTGCGCTTCCATTCCTGGTCGGATGGACGTACTCCCATCGTGATGCGGTAGGACATGCGCGAGCCGGTCTTTTCCTTGACCAGCGGGACAATATCGACATCGGCCCCGAGTTGCTTGGCATAGTAGCCTGCCATCGGTCCCCACAGGATCGCCGCATCGATCTTGCCGGCCAGCATGTCCTTGATCACAACCTCGCCCATCGACGGGGTGACGCGCGTATCGACGGCCAGCGGGTAGATCTTTGCCGTTCGCAAGAGTTTGTTGGCTGCCATGTTGGCCGTCGGCGGCGTGCGTTCGACGACGCCGATCCTCTTGCCGGCGAGTTTCGGATCCTCGATCGTCTCGACGCCCTCGAGGCCGTCGCCCTTCGGATGCACGAGCACATAGGAGGAGCGGTAGTAGGCATTGGTGTTCTGCACCAGCTCATCGCCTTGGGCATAGCCCATGATGACGTCGCAACGGTTGGCGGCAAGCGTATTGCGCACGAAGCCCATGACGGTCGGAAACCAGGTGTAGGCGACCGACTTCCGCCCCGTCTTGCTGGCAACCAGCTCGGCCAGCTTGTTTTCGAAGCCCTGGCCGCTCTGGTCGGTAAACGGCATGTTCGAAGGATCGGCGCAGACGCGCAGGATGTCCGGATCGACCAGTTCCCCGGCAGCCCCGAGACCCGCGCCCTGCGCCTCGACGTTCGACGGCAACAAAGCGACCGCGCCGAGGATCGGCAGGATGACGCGCAGCTTCGATGCGTCGCGGCCGGTCATGTCATCCACCCATGCAGGACGCTTCCGCGTCTTTCGCCGCCTTGGCCTTGTCTTCATGCTTGGGCGGCCTGCCGCGGGGCGCAGCGCCATCGGCGCGGGCGCGCAAATAGACGTAGAGATCGTCCATGTAGCAATAGACGTTCTTGTTGTCGCCAAAGGCAGGCATGACGTTTTCCTTGCCGCCGCCGGTATTCTTGCGGCCCTGGGCGACGATCGAGAGGAAAGTGGGATAGTCGATGTTTTTCAAGCTGTTGGCCAGGGCCGGCGCATAGCTCGAACCCGTTCCGTCCTGTCCGTGACAGACATGGCAGTCCGAGTGATAACGGCGGTAACCGCTGAACGTGTACCAATCCACCGTTCCGTTCTCGATCTTGTAGGTTGGGTTTCCATCCGCATCCAAATACTTGCCGCCCTCTTCCTTCACTGCCTTGGCTTTTTCGGCGCTGTCCTCAGCCCGGGCCAGACTTGAGCCGGCCAGAGGCAGAAGAGCCAAAGCGAGGACGGAAATTGCAATGCGAACAGACATTCAGACGCTTCCTTCTTTTGTTAAGGACAAGGGTTTGCCGTCGCGAAGCGGCATCGATCGATGTGCGGGTGCGCGGCGAAATCGAGAGCCCGGCGGGTTTTCGGTGTCCGGGCTCTCTCTTGCTTCAAGCCTTCGGTCTTTAAGGCCGTTCCCGGATATCAGTCCGGAAGACCAAAGACGGTGAGCTGTCCGCCGAGCGTCGTGTAGTCGGCAAGTGCTGCGTAGCCGCCGACCGCTCCGAGACCGGCGGTTCCAACGACCGCGGCCTGATCGCCTTGCTGTCGGCCCTGATCGACGGCGCCATGCCAGGCAGCGGCGTTGTCAGGCGACAGCAGTCCGCCTGCCAGACCGATACCGGCCCATCCGCCAACCCCGGACAGAACGGCGATATACTGCTTGCCGTCGTGTTCGAAGGGCGTGACGTTGCCGATGATGCCGGACGGGGTCTTGAACTTGTAGAGTTCCTTGCCGTGCTCATCGACCGCCTTGATGTAGCCTTCGAGCGTGCCGTAGAAGATGACGTCGCCAGCGGTCGCCAATGCGCCCGACCATACCGAGAACTGCTCGGGCTTCGACCAGACGATCTCACCCTTGGCGGCATCCCAGGCGATGAAGTTGCCCATTTTGTCGCCGCCGGGGGCCGGATACATCGACACGGTGGCGCCCACATAAGGCTGGCCGGCCGTGTAGCTCACCTTGTAAGGCTCGTAGTCCATGCAGACATGGTTGGTCGGCACGTAGAACAGCCCGGTCTTCGGTGAATAGGCTGCCGGCTGCTGGTCCTTGGTTCCAAGCGCCGCCGGGCAGATGCCCGTCGAGTTGGTGTCTTCACCGTTTTGCTGGGTCGAATATTTCGCCACGACCTGCGGGCGGCCATATTCCTTGCTCTTGGGGTCCATATTGACCTCCGTCGCCCAGTTCACCGCCGGATCGTATTTCTTGGCGACGAGAAGTTCGCCAGTGGCGCGATCCATGGTGTAGGCAAAGCCGTTGCGGTCGAAGTGCACCAGCACGTCGTGCTTTTTGCCTTTGACTTCCATGTCATCGACGAGAATCATCTCGTTGATGCCGTCATAGTCCCATTCGTCATGCGGGGTCATCTGGTAGACCCATTTGGCCATGCCGGTGTCGGCATCGCGGGCGAAGATAGTCATCGACCAGCGATTGTCTCCGGGGCGCTGGACCGGATTCCACGTCGAGGGATTGCCGGTGCCGTAATAGACGAGGTTCAGCTTGGGATCATAGGAATACCATCCCCATGTCGTGCCGCCACCCGTCTTCCACTGTTCGCCTTCCCAGGTGTTCGTGCCGGAGTCCTTTCCCACCGGCTTGCCGAGTTGCGTGGTCTTGTCGGGATCGAGCAGGGTCTCTGCATCCGGACCTTCCGAATAGGCCTTCCAGGCGAGCTTGCCGTCTTTCAGGTTGTAGGCGGCTAGCCAGCCGCGGACGCCGAATTCCGCGCCGGAGACACCGACGAGAACCTTGTCCTTGACGACCACGGGCGCCGATGTGCCGGATTCGCCCTTTCCGCCATTGATCTCTTCGCCGTTCTTGACCGACCAGACGACCTTGCCGGTCTTGGCATCGAGCGCAACGACGGTGGTGTCGGCCTGGTTGAGAATGATCTTGCCGTCACCGTAGGCGACGCCGCGATTGACCGTGTCGCAGCACATGATCGGAATGACGTTCTCGTCTTGCTTGGGCTCGTACTTCCAGAGGATCTTTCCGTCATTGTTGAGATCCAGAGCGTAGACGGTGTTCGGGAACGGCGCATGGACATACATCACATCGCCGATGATCAGTGGGCCACCTTCATGGCCGCGCAGCACGCCGGTCGAGAAGGTCCACTTGACCTGCAGGTTCTTCACATTCTCCTTGTTGATCTGCTTGAGCTTGGAATAGCGGGTGTTGGCGTAATCCCCCGTCTGCATCACCCAGTCTTTCGGGTTTTTGGCCATTTTCGCGAGCTCTTCGTTGGCTGACGCCGTATAGAGCGCACCGAACGACAGCAGCGCGGAGGCCGTTACGATGTAGGTAGCTTGGGTAAGTGCGCGCATCAAATCCTCCCAGGTTCACAACGAGAAATCGATCGTTAAGCCCCGCAAGGCTTGTCCAAGCGATTCAGTTTGGGAAGTATTTCCGGCAGCGTGTCACGACCTAGACTAAACCCAGCAGAGGAACATTTCTTTCCTCTACTATAGTTCAACCTAGCCTGCACCCGCCCGATTGGCCTACGAAAGACTGCCGCCGCTCCCTATTCACAGCGACGTCCTTGAAGCCGGAAACGTGGTAAGGCTATGTCATTGCAAAATGGCAGGCAAGGAAAAACCCCTATGGAATTTTTGCACTGCAGCATTGTTGTGATGCAATGCAATATATAGAAGAAAAGCAAAAACAGTTCCCAGTCACGGGGCGCCGAATGGTCGTGTGCGGCTCCTGATATATATAAAATTCTAACCTTATCTGTATTTCCTACGCGATATGGTTTGATCTTATTTAAGCCTATTTTACTCCAAGGTATTGGCGATATCCTCTTTGGTTGCCGGTAGTGATGCGGGTATGAAAATAGCCTGGGAAGACGGGCGTGGGGCAGGCCGTGAGGCTTCCTTGAGGCGTCGCCGTCGGCGGGCAGGGCATTCCTCCTTTGGTCCTATATGGAGACGGTGAGAGGTTGACCGGGCCTGCGGCATGTCGCCAACTGGGCGCGACGACGCTGTCTCGCTGTCTCGCGCCCAGGCAACAGGAGGAATTCTCATGGTCAGATATGCTGGATTTTCGGTCCTGTCGCTCGTCCTCGCATCGACGCCGCTCTGTGCAAATCCAGCCGGCGCCGCGGGAGATTACCCGACGGCGACGATCGTCGACTACGTGCTCGGCTGCATGCAGACGAATGGCCAGACGCGTCAGGCGCTGGAGAGTTGTTCCTGCTCGATCGATGTCATCGCCTCGATCCTCCCATACGACCATTATGAGAGGGCCGAGACCTTCAAGAGCATGTCCCTGACGACGGGCGAGAATGCAGGGCTGTTTCGCGAAAGCGCGCCGGCGAAAGCCGCGCGAACGGAGTTGAAGCGTGCGCAGGCGGAAGCCGACGTGCGTTGCTTCTAAAGCGCGTCGCGCTGAAACGGATTCAGGCGACGCGCTTTAAAAGTCACTGTTTTGATGCATGTCGTTGTCCCAGAACCGCTGCGCACTTCTGGGCGACATGCATCAATTTTGATTGTGCCCACGGCAGGGGATCAGATCACACCGGGAAATTTCTGGTGGAATGATCGCAACAGATCGCTGATCGCCTGCGGGCTGCGGTGTTGCCGCGGCAGCCGCACATCAAAAATGCCGAGCACATGCGCAGGCCGCGGCGCGAGCACGATGATGCGGTCCGACAGCGCCAGGGCCTCGGTCAGATTGTGCGTCACCATCAAGGCGGTCGTAGGTCGCGCAGACCACACGGTCAAAAGCAGGCGCCGGAGCTGCTCGGCGGTCCGCCCATCGAGCGAGACAAAGGGTTCGTCCAGGAAAAGCATCGCCGGTTCGGTAGCGAAGGCCCTTGCGAGCGCTGCCCTGCGCGCAAGGCCGAGCGAAAGCTCAGCCGGATAGAACGAGCGCATGCCGGCGAGGCCGAGGGTGCCGAACAGCCCGTCGAGATTTTTGGCCCGCAGGTCTTTCGGCAGCGCCAGCCTGACATTCTGCTCGACTGTTCGCCAGGGCAGCAGGGTGGGTTCCTGGAACACGGCGGCGATGCGGCCAGAGTCGCCTTCGGGCAGCTGGAAGGAGCCCGTAAACTGCCTGTCGAGCCCAAGCAGGATGCGCAGCGTCGTGGTCTTGCCGCAGCCCGACGGCCCGAGCAGGCAAGCGAATTCGCCTTGCCGGACCTCGAAGGAAAGATCCTTGAGCGCCGTGACCGAGACGCCTTGCGCGGATCTGAAGGTCTTCTCGGCGATGTCGACCCTAAGCGGGACGGCGGCGCCAACGGGTTGCATGTCGTTCAACGGGCTGCACCAGAAGAAGTTCGATGACAAGCATCACCGCCACGAACGCCAGCGTGTAGGCAAGAATCGCAGCGACGTCGAAAAGCTGGAAATAGAGATATATCTGGAAGCCGACGCCATTGGAGCGGCCAAGCAGCTCGACCACCAGGACGATCTTCCAGATGAGTGCGATGCCGGAACGCGAGGCCGCGGCCAGATACGGCTGCAGTTGCGGCAGCAGGATATGGCGAACGCGGTCGAGGGGGCCGAACCGGTAGATAGCCGCCATTTCGGCGTAACTCGGGTCCAGCGCCCTGGCGCCCTCGCGCATGGTCACCACGACGTTCGGGATCTTGTTCACGGCAACCGCGCCTATCGCCGCCACCTCGTTGAGGCCGAACCAGATATAGGCCAGCACGATGACAACCAGCGCGGGGATATTGAGGAACAGGATGACCCAGGGACTGAAGAACCGGTCCGCGCCGCGGTGGCTGCCGAGAAGAATGCCGATCACCGATCCGACAATCATCGCGACAACATATGCCGCGGCAACCCGGCCGAGCGTCGCGCCGAGATGGTAGAAAAGGTCGCCGCTCGCCGCCTCTCTCAGCAATACCTGCCAGACCTGTCCCGGCCCCGGAAAGGCACGGCTCGGCCAGGCATTCGCCGCCAAGCTCCACAGCAGGCAAAGGCCGAGCAGGGAAATCGTCACCGTCAGCACGGGTATCAGCGCCGACGCAGGGCCGGAACGGCTGGAAGTGTCGGCTGTGTCGCCAAGCGTGCGACCGCCGGTGCCTGTTGCGGTCATTTCGGGGGCTCCTGCCAGAACGTGCCCGGCGCCATCTCCGGGGCGCTGCCTACCAGCTTTTCGCCGCCGATCCCGGCCAGCACCCGATAGAGCCTGCCGGCATCGGCCGCCTCCTCGGTGACCGGCCGCCTGGGGATGCCCTCGCGATAACGGTCGCGCAGCTTTGCCAGTTCCTTGCCTTCTGCCCGGACAATCGGCGCGAGACGCAGCCACTCCTCGTCGGATCTGGCCAGCAGCTCCTTGGCCTGCGCGGAAGCCTTGAGGAAGCCGCGCACGGCGTTCGGATTTTCGTTCGCCCATTTGTCATGGAATACATAGCCGAGCGCGGACACCGGGCCTGAAGCTCCGAGCGCCTTCTGCGCGTCGTCCGCGCCGATCAGCCGCCGAAAGCCGTTGGCCTCGAGCCGGGCGCAAAAATGCCAGAAATTGAGCACCGCATCGAGCTCGCCCTGTATCGCCTTTTCCGAAATCAGCGGCGGCGCGCCAAAGACGACATCGCTGGTTGCCGGCAGGTCCAGACCGTGATCGCGCCTGGCCAGCGCCTGTATCAGCAGCCAGCTCTTGTCGAGGGCGCCGCCGGCGACGCCGATCTTCTTTCCCTTGAGATCGGCGATTGTCAGTATCGGCGAAGCCTCCTTCACCATGATCGCCCCGACGGCCGTCGAATAGGGGGCCAATGTGACGTCGCCGCCCTCCGAGCGCTGGCGCGAGACCCACAGCCAATCGGTCACGATCATGTCGATCGCGCCGGCCAGTATCGCGACATTGGTGGCATCCTCGCCGGCGAAAAAGATGACTTCCAGATCGATCCCGTTGGCCGCGTCGAACTTGTGTTGCTTCAGCGTATCGAGTTCCCAGCTCACTGTGCCGAACTTCAGGACGCCAATGCGAATCTTGGACGCGGCGGAGGCAATGGGGTGTGAGCCAAGCATCGCGGCCGTTGCAAGGACTGCCAGACGGAGCGTTTCCCGACGCGAAACCATGATGCCTCCTCCGAGACTGCAACAAACCAGGGGCGCCGGTCAGATCTCTCGGTCCTTCTTCGGGAAAGCGCATTTCCAGCGCCTGACCTTGAGGGTCGGATGTTCCTGCGACCACTTCGCGATCTCGCTGGGCGCCAGCATCATGCATTGGAACAGAGAGCCGCGGCTCTCGAAATAGAGATGCTCGTCTCGGCAATTGCCGGGATTGGCGCTAAGGCAAACCGTCAATATGAGGTCGACCATATTCATCCAGCACCTCTTGCGCGCAAAGACGCCCGCTCTGGCGAAATCCTGCCCGCCCCATTGCCTGGGAAAATATCGGCCTGGACAAAACCCAGCCCGACCGGGTTCCCGAGGTGCCCATGGGAAACCAGAATGAGCTGAAGCTACGCGCTCGCCCCAAGGCCGTCAACGAAGGCGAAAGTACAGGGCGGCTCTTTCGGGTGGACCTTCGTACGGTTGACTTCGTCAAAGCAATGGCATGCAAATCATCCGGGGCGTCTTGACGATCAATGAGGAAATGCCATGCGCGCTATCGCATTTTTCGCCGTCGTATTCTTCGCAACTTTTGTCACGAACCAATCCCGCGCCCAGGATGCTGCGGCGGGCGAGAAGGTCTTCACCAAATGCAAGGTCTGCCATGTCGCGGACAAGGACCAGAACAAAGTCGGTCCTTCATTGAACGGCGTCATCGGCCGCACGGCCGGCACGCATCCGGGATTCAGCTATTCACAGGCCATGGTCGCGGCTGGAAAGTCCGGCGTCAAATGGGACGAACCGACGCTGACGACCTATCTCCATGATCCAAGGGCCATGGTGAAAGGCACAAAGATGGCGTTTGCCGGCCTCAAGGACGACAAGGACGTGGCCAACGTCATTGCCTATCTGAAGCAATTCTCGAAGTGACGGCTTCGCCGGCCGTTCGATTTTACGATCGGCGACCGGCGACTTGCCTCCGCACTCAAAGCGTGTCGCGCTGAAACGGACTCAGGCGACACGCTTTTAAGTCTTTGTTTTTATGCATGTCGGTGTCCCAGAACCGCTGCACACTTCTGGGCGACATGCATTCGAATGCCGGTCAGGCAGCGGCACCCAGCTTTTGCATCGCCGAAGGCAGATCGAGCAAGCTGTCGCAGACAAGGTCTGCGCCAAGCTCTTCGACGGGGACCTGGGTGTAGCCGCCGCGCAGCAGAACGACGGGCATGCCGGCGGCGCGCGCGGCGCCGACGTCGCTGACGCTGTCTCCAACCATCAGCGCCTCATACGGTTCGACCCCAAGCTGGTCGAGCGCCAGAAGCAGAGCGTCGGGCGCCGGTTTCAGCAATGTCACCGCGTCTCCGCCGACGATCGCGCCGAGATATTCCGTCAAGTGGAAGTGCAGCAGGATTTCGCGGGTCGCCAATTGCGGCTTGTTGGTAGCAACGCCGATGGCTGTTCCGTTCAGGCGGAAGTGCGTGAGCGCCTCCCTGACGCCAGGCATGAGCCTCGTCAGGCCGGTCAGGTGTCTGCGGTAGATCGGCGCCATGTCGCGGTTGGCCTCCTCGAGCGCGCTGCCGACAAGCGGTGACCCTGAAGCCGCGAAAGCCCGCTCGACCAGCTTCCCGACGCCGCCGCCGATCATTGCCTTGACTTGATCCACGCCGAGCGGCGGCCGGCCGCGGCCGGCCAGCAACTCGTTCACGGCCGCCGCGATGTCGGGCGCCGAATCGACCAGCGTGCCGTCGAGATCGAACAGGATCGCCTTCGGAGACCGAAACGGCCTGCTTGCGCCGACATTCATGCCGCCTCCTTCCATTTGATCGAGCAGCCGATCGAAGCGACCTGGTCACGCGGTCCGTCGCCGGTTCGGGCAACCTGCTTCATCGCCTCGAACAGATCGCGTCTCAGCGCAGGCGTCCCGGCGTCCCGTCGCGATGCGTCCAGCCGGCCACGATATTGCAACGTCAATTCGCCGTTGAGGCCGAAGAAATCCGGGGTGCACACGGCGCCATAGGCGCGCGCCACCGCCTGCGACTCGTCGTGGAGATACGGGAAGGTGAAGCCGTTCGCCCTGGCGAAGAGCTTCATGTTGTCGAAGGAATCGTCCGGATAGGCATCGGCATCGTTGGCGTTGATCGCGACAAAGCCGATCCCTTCGGCCTTGAGGTCGTCGGCATCACGCACGATGCGCGAAATCACCGCCTTCACATAGGGGCAATGATTGCAGATAAAGGCGACGACCAACCCGTTGCGACCGGCCTTGCCGAAGATCGAATGCGATTTGCCGTCGATTCCGGGCAAGACGGCATCGACGGCTTGCCAGCCGAAATCGCAAACAGGTGGGGTCGCCGCCATGTCATCCTCCAACCAAGCAGTTCACGCGGCCCGCCGGATCGCTCCGTCGGCCGTCTGTCTGATCGCGCCGATATTGGCGCGATAGGCAGCCTCGGCGCCACCCTTGAAAACGGCGGATCCGGCGACGAGCACATTGCCGCCGGCCGCGGTGACAAGGGGGGCTGTCTCGGGCGTGACGCCACCGTCGATCTCGATGTCGATCGGACGTTGGCCGACGAGCGCCTTGACACGCCTGATCTTGTCGATGACCGCCGGAATGAAGGCCTGGCCGCCGAAACCCGGATTGACCGTCATCAACAGCACCAGATCGAGCCGGTCGAGGACATATTCGATGACGCTTTCCGGCGTCGACGGATTGAGCGACACGCCGGCCTTCTTGCCGAGGTTCCTGATGGCCTGCAGCGAACGGTCGAGATGCGGTCCGGCCTCGGCATGCACCGTGATGATGTCGCAACCGGCGTCGGCGAAGGCGGCGAGATAAGGATCGGCCGGGGCGATCATCAGATGACAGTCGAAGATCTTGTCGGTTCGGTTGCGGATCGCCTTGATCACCGGCGGGCCGAATGTGATGTTGGGCACGAAATGTCCGTCCATCACGTCGAGATGGATCCAGTCGGCGCCCGCTCGCGCGACCGCTTCGACCTCGTCGCCTAGCCGCGAGAAATCCGACGACAGAACGGAAGGGGCGATGATGGTCTTTGCGGTCATTTGCTTTCTCCTTCCCCACGCTTCAGCGCGAAGACCCGGCTGGCGGTGATGTCCTCGGCGGAGACCGTCGACAGCGCCTTGGCGTCGAGCGGTCCCTTGGCGCTTTCGAACAGGCGGTTGGCCTGCCGCAGCCGGGCCCGGTCGAGCGCGTTGCGGATCGAACGGGCATTGGCGAAATGCGGCTGCTCGCGGCGGCGTGCGATGTAGTCGGTCATCGCTAGGGTTGCCGCATCATCGAATAAGTAATTTTGCTTTTCGAGCATTTGTTCCGCAATCCTGAGAAGCTCATCGTCGGAATAGTCGGGAAAGTCGATGTGGTGGGCGACGCGTGAACGGAATCCGGGATTGCTTTCGAAGAAGCGATCCATGCGCTGCGCATAGCCGGCGAGGACGACCACGAGATCGTCGCGCTGGTTCTCCATCACCTGCAGCAGGATCTCGATCGCTTCCTGGCCGTAGTCCCGTTCGTTCTCGGGCCGGTAGAGATAATAGGCCTCGTCGATGAACAGTACGCCGCCCATCGCCTTCTTCAGGATCTCCTTGGTCTTGGGCGCAGTGTGGCCGATATACTGGCCGACGAGGTCGTCGCGGGTAACCGAAACCAGATGGCCTTTACGGATATAGCCCAGCCGATGCAGCAGGTCGGCCATCCGCAGCGCGACCGTCGTCTTGCCGGTGCCCGGATTGCCGGTGAAGCTCATATGCAGCGTCGGTGTTTCGTGCGCGAGGCCCATGCGGCGGCGCGCCCGCTCGACCAGCAGGAGCGCCGCGGTCTCGCGGATGCGCCTTTTGACCGGGGCGAGCCCGATCAGATCGCGGTCAAGCTCGGCCAGGACGTCCTTGACGCCGGACGTTTCGAATTCCTCGCGAAGATCGATCGCCGCGGGGGTGGTGGCTTGCGGCACGTCCGTTTCGGCAAAGGCTGGCGCTGGCATGGCATTTTCCTCCTGTCGCGATGATCAGCCGTACCTCGCTCCGGCCGGCTTGTCGGCGGCGTAGGGCCTGGTGGTGTAGCGGATCATGCGGCCTGCGGCCTCCTGCCGTTCGAGCCGGTAGCCGGGTTCCTCGGCCGGACGGTTGACGATGAAGGAGAGCTTCACCGATTCCCAGCCATGCGAGGAATCGAAGGCGACGACGCGGATATAACGATCGCCATAGTGCTTGCGGCATGCGTTCAGCTCCATCATCAGCGCCGCCGCGTCGGGATTGTCGAACATCGGGTGGCCCCACATGTCCCAATAGGTGTTGCGCGGGTGCGGGTCGTCGGTAACCTCGAGGCTGACGGCCCATTTGTTGTCGATACAATACTGCACCTGGGCGCGGATCTGGTCGTCGGTCAGGTCGGGCAGGAAGGAAAAGGCCCCTTGGGTTATGCGCATTGTCTGTCTCCTTACTCGGCTGCCGTTGCCACCGGGACGAAGTCCGGCGTGTCGGTCGAGGCGTAGTTGAAGCTCACATCTTTCCACGTATCGAGCGCCTGTTTCAGCGGCAAGCAGTTCCTGGCCGCGTTCTCCAGGATCTGCGGTCCTTCCCGCACGTAGTCGCGGCCCTCGTTGCGGGCGAGGATCATGCATTCGAGGGCAACGCGATTGGCCGTGGCGCCGGCCGCGATGCCCATCGGATGGCCGATGGTGCCGCCGCCGAACTGGAGCACGACGTCTTCGCCGAGCAGATCGACGAGCTGATGCATCTGGCCGGCATGGATGCCGCCGGACGCCACCGGCATGAGCTTGTTGAGCGAGGCCCAGTGCTGGTCGAAGAAGATGCCGTTCTCCAGCTTCATCGGGTTATGGTCCTCGCGGCAGACATCATAGTAGCCCTTGGTCGTTGCGGGATCGCCTTCCAGCTTGCCGACCACGGTGCCGGCATGGATGTGATCGACGCCGGCCAGCCGCATCCATTTGGCGATGACGCGGAAGGAAACGCCGTGGCTCTTCTGGCGCGTGTAGGTCGAATGGCCGGCGCGATGCAGGTGCAAGATCAGGTCGTTCCTGCGCGCCCACTTCGCCATGGACTGGATCGCCGTGTAGCCGATCACGAGGTCGATCATGACGATGTTGGAGCCGAGCTCCCTGGCGAAGTCGGCCCGCTCGTACATGTCCTCCATGGTGGCCGCGGTGACGTTGAGATAGGTGCCCTTGATCTCGCCCGTCTCGGCCTGTGCCTTGTTGACCGCCTCCATGCAATAGAGAAAACGCTCGCGCCAATGCATGAAGGGCTGCGAGTTGATGTTCTCGTCGTCCTTGGTGAAATCGAGCCCGCCCTTCAGCGCCTCATAGACGACACGGCCGTAATTGCGACCGGAAAGGCCGAGCTTCGGCTTGACGGTGGCGCCGAGCAGCGGGCGGCCGAACTTGTCGAGGCGCTCGCGCTCGACGACGATGCCTGTCGCCGGACCCTGGAAGGTCTTCACATAGGCGACGGGAAAACGCATGTCCTCCAGCCGCAACGCCTTCAGCGGCTTGAAGCCGAAGACATTACCGATGATCGATGCCGAAAGGTTGGCGATCGAGCCCGGCTCGAACAGGTCGAGGTCGTAGGCGATGTAGGCAAAGTATTGTCCGGGCGCGTTCGGCACGGGGTCGACCCGATAAGCCTTGGCGCGGTATTTTTCGCTCGCCGTCAGCCGGTCGGTCCAGACCACCGTCCAGGTCGCGGTCGAGGATTCGCCGGCGACGGCTGCAGCAGCCTCGATCGGATCGACGCCGTCCTGCGGCGTGATCCGGAACACCGAGATGATGTCGGTGTCCTTAGGCTCGTAGTCGGGCTCCCAATAGCCCATCTTCTTGTATGCCATGACACCGGATCTGTAGCGGTCCTTGCCGGTCACGGTTTCGGATTTGTTGGGCATGGCGCTGGTCCTTTCCTTCTTTGGCGGACCGCCGCTCAGGCGGCTTTCGCGGTTGCGATCTGCGGGTCGAGCTTTCCCGCGGCGTAGCGTTTCGCCATCTCGTCCATGGCGATGACCTTGACCTTCGAAGCCTTGCCCGCAGTACCGAAGCGTTCGAAACGATCGCGGCAAAGGTCGCGCAGGGCGTCCATGGCGGGCTTCAGGAATTTGCGCGGATCGAATTCGCGCGGATCCTGTGTCGCGACGCGGCGGAATTGCCCGGCCATGGCCATGCGGCAATCGGTGTCGATGTTGACCTTGCGCACGCCGTGGCGGATGCCGCGCTCGATCTCCTCGACCGGGACGCCGAAGGTCTGGGGCATCTCGCCGCCATATGTGTTGATGATGTCCTGCAGTTCCTGCGGCACCGAGGACGAACCATGCATGACCAGATGCGTGTTCGGCAGCTTTTCGTGGATCGCCTCGATCACCTGCATGGCAAGGATGTCGCCATCCGGCTTGCGGGTGAACTTGTAGGCGCCGTGGGAGGTGCCGCAGGCGATCGCCAACGCATCGACGCGAGTGGCGGTCACGAAATCGACCGCCTGATCGGGATCGGTCAAGAGCTGGTCGTGCGACAGCGCGCCCTCCGCGCCGTGACCGTCCTCCGCTTCGCCACGGCCGGTCTCCAGCGAGCCGAGCACGCCGAGCTCGCCTTCGACGGAAGCGCCGACCCAATGCGCCATGCGCGCGACGCGTTCGGTGATGGCGACGTTATAGTCGTAGCTCGCCGGGGTCTTGGCGTCCGCCATTAACGACCCATCCATCATCACCGAGGTGAAGCCGTGGCGGATCGCCGAGAGGCAGGTGGCTTCGTTGTTGCCGTGATCCTGGTGGATGCACAACGGAATGGCCGGATGGATCTCGGTCAACGCATCCATCATCCTGGACAGCATGATGTCGCTGGCATAGGCGCGGGCGCCGCGCGAGGCCTGGATGATCACAGGCGCGTCGCAGGCCTTGGCCGCCTCCATGATGGCGAGGCCCTGTTCCATGTTGTTGATGTTGAATGCCGGCACGCCGTAACCGTGCTCGGCGGCATGGTCGAGAAGCTGGCGAAGGGTGATGCGGGCCATTGTCGATCCTCCTAGAAGATGAGCCTCAGCGCCGCCGCGGCGACGGCTTCGGGCGTGATGCCGAAATGCCGGTAGAGGTCCGGCGCGGGCGCACTGGCGCCGAAGCCGGTCATGCCGACAAAGGCGCCGGTGTCGCCGATCCAGCGGTCCCAGCCGAGACGGGCGGCCGCCTCAACGGCGACGCGCGGCGCCGAGCCGAGGACGGACTTGCGGTAGTCGGCATCCTGTTCCTCGAACAATTCCCAGCACGGCATCGAGACGACCGCGGCGGCGATCCCATGCTCGGTTCCCAGCCGCTCGGCGGCGGCGACGGCGATTTCGACCTCCGAGCCGGTGGCGATCAGCGTCACTGCCCGGTGCGCGGATGGCTCGCGCAAGACGTAGGCACCCCAGCTGGACCGGTTATCGTGGCAATGTGCCTGGCGCAGCATCGGCAGGTTCTGGCGCGAGAGCACAAGCACGCTCGGTCGCGTCTCGCTCTTCAGCGCTAGTTCCCAGCACTCCGCCGTTTCGATGATGTCGGCCGGACGGAAGACATTGAGGTTCGGTGTCGCCCGCAGCATCGCCAGGTGCTCGACCGGCTGATGGGTCGGGCCATCCTCGCCGAGACCGATGGAGTCATGCGTCATCACATAGACGACGCGCTGGTTCATGAGCGCGGAGAGCCGCATCGCGCCGCGCGCATAGTCGGCGAAGCACAGAAAGGTGCCGCCGTAGGGCACAAATCCGCCATGCAGCGCGATGCCGTTCATGGCCGCGGCCATGCCGTGCTCGCGGATGCCGTAGTGAATGTAGCGGCCTGCATAACCACCCGGCACGATGCGATCCATGCCTTTGGTGATCGTCAGGTTCGAATGCGTGAGATCGGCGGAGCCGCCGACCGTCAACTCGTTTGCGTCATTGATCGCGGCAAGCGCCATTTCGGAGGCCTTCCGCGTCGCAACCTTGGTAGCCTTCTCGACGTGCTCCTTGCGGAAGGCGCTAAGGGCCTCGAACACCGCATCGGGAAATTTGCCGCCGATCGCGCGTTCGAAGTCCTCGCGCCGCGGCGAGGCGGCAAGCCGCCGCTCCCAGGCGCGCCGTGCCGTTTGCCCGCGCTCGGCGATCTCACGCCAGGCCGAAAGGATATCGTCCGGCACCTCGAACGGCGCGTGGGCCCAGCCGATGTTTTCGCGGGTCGCAGCGATCTCCGCATCGCCCAGCGGCGCGCCATGCGTCTTTTCCGAACCGCCGAGATTGGGAGCGCCCTTGCCGATCACAGTGCGGCAGGCGATCAGCGACGGCCGATCCGACCGCCGCGCGGCTTCGACCGCCGCGGCGACGGCTTCCATGTCGTGGCCGTCCACGGGCTGCACATGCCATCCGGCGGCTTTGAAGCGGGCCGGCTGGTCCATCGATGTCGACAGCGAGGTCGGTCCGTCGATGGAGATCGCGTTGTCGTCCCAAAGCACGATCAGGCGGGAGAGCTTCAGGTGACCCGCGAGATCGATCGCCTCGTGGCTGATGCCTTCCTGCAGGCAGCCGTCGCCGGCGATCACATAGGTGTAGTGGTCGACGAGATCGGCGCCGTGGCGGGCGGCAAGCATGCGCTCCGCCAGCGCCATGCCGACAGCGGTCGAAATGCCTTGTCCGAGCGGGCCGGTGGTCGTCTCGACACCGAGTGCGTGGCCATGCTCCGGATGTCCGGCGGTACGGCTGCCCAGCTGGCGGAACCGCTGCAATTCCTCGATCGGCATGTCTTCGTAGCCAAGCAGGTAATGCAGGGCATATTGCAGCATCGAGCCGTGTCCCGCTGAAAGCACGAAGCGGTCGCGATCGGGCCAGCCCGGCGCTGTCGGGTCGATATTGATGAAGCGGCTGAACAATACCGTCGCGACATCGGCCATGCCCATAGGCATGCCCGGATGTCCGGAATTGGCCTTCTGCACGCTGTCCATGGCCAGCGCGCGGATGGCGTTCGCCATGTCGCGCTCGGAGACGGCGGCGGCGACGGACTTCAATGCTGCCAAGGTGGTCATGGCGTCCTCCTCACGACACACGTTTCTTGCGTTCGATCAATTGCAGGATGAGCGGCGTCAGGATCAGCTGCATGGCAAGGTCGAGCTTGTTGCCCGGCACCACTATGGAATTCGGCCGCGACATGAAGGAGTCGTGGATCATTGAAAGCAGGTAAGGGAAATCGATGCCGCGAGGATTGGCGAAGCGGATGACCAGCATCGATTCATCGGGGGTCGGAATCCAGCGTGCGATGAACGGGTTGGACGTGTCGACGATCGGCACGCGCTGAAAATTGATCGCGGTCTGCGAGAATTGCGGGACGATGAAGCGGACATAGTCGGGCATGCGGCGCAGGATCACGTCCATCACCGCTTCGGTGGAATAGCCGCGCGTAGCGCGGTCGCGATGGATCTTCTGGATCCATTCGAGATTTATGACCGGCACCACGCCGATCCTGAGGTCCGCATGCCTGGCCAGATTGATCTCGTCGGTGACGACGCAGCCATGCAGGCCTTCGTAGAAGAGCAGGTCGCTCGGCGCGAATTCGCGCCATTCCGTGAAATTGCCGGGCGGCGTGCCGTAGAGCTTCTCCTCGTCCTCATCATGGACGTAGGTGCGGCTCCTTCCGCTCCCGCGGCGGCCATATTCCTCGAACACCCCTTCGAGGATCTCGAGCTCGTTGGCCTCGGCATGGAAGTGGGTGAAGTTCGGGTTGCCTGCCTTCTCCTGAGCGGCGACCTCCGCCTTCATCGCAGCGCGATCGTAGCGATGAAAGGCGTCGCCTTCGATGAAGGCAGCATCGATGTTCTCGCGCCGGAAGATCAGCTCGAAGATGCGCTTGACCGAGGTCGTGCCCGCGCCCGACGATCCGGTGATGGTGATGATGGGGTGCTTCGCCGACATGGTTCCTGCTCAAGCCCTGAAGAGTCCGCGGTGGCTGAACAGCGGCGCACGCTCGCCGATGGCGCTGGGTTCGGTGTGGTAGCGGGCGATCCGCGCGACTTCCCGCGCGGATCCGAAGACCACGGGTACGCGCTGGTGCAGGCTCTCGGGTTCGATTTCCAGGATGCGGGTGATCGCATCGGTCGCGGCACCGGCCGCCTGTTCGATCAGATAGGCAATCGGATTGGCCTCATAGACCAGCCGAAGCCGGCCCTGGCTGTAACCCCGACGCTGGTCGCCGGGATACAGAAACACGCCGCCGCGCATCAATATGCGATAGCATTCGGCAACCAATGAAGCGATCCAGCGCATGTTGAAATCCTTCTCCCTTGGGCCTTCGGCGCCTTCCAGGCAGTCGTCGACATAGAGGCGCACGGCCTCGTCCCAGTGGCGGTAGTTGGCGGCGTTGATGGCGAATTCCTGGGTCCGCTCCGGGATGATCCGGCTTTCGTAGGCCTGGACGAAGGTGCCCAGCCTGGTCGAATGCACGAAGACATGCGTGCCGCTGCCGAGCGACAGAACGAGCGCCAGCTGCGGCCCGTAGATGAAGAAGCCGGCGCCTAGTATTTTCGCGCCTGCCTGTAAAAAAGAGGCGGCCGGATCGGCGTCCGGCGCGCCAGTTGCAGGGAGGAGCGAGAAAATCGTTCCGACCGACACGTTGGTGTCGATGTTGGAAGAGCCGTCCAGCGGGTCGATGGCGATGGCGAGGGGGGCTTGCCTGTCGAGCAGGACCGGCTGCTCCAGCTCCTCGGAGGCATAGAGCGCGACCGGAGCGCGACGCATGGCGTCGAGGAAGATGTCGTCGGCGAAGACGTCGAGGTCCTTCTGGACATCGCCGTCGGCATTGGCGCCGCGGGTCCCTGCAAAAGCGGCGCCGAGCGCCCCCTGGTTGATGGTATTGCGGACCTTGGTGGCGGCCTGCGTGAACTGACGGATGGTGGCAACGACCGCGGATCGGCGTTCGTCGGGCTGATCGCCGAGATAGGAGTTCAGAAAAGCGTCGAGCGTTGCCGCTGGCATCGTGACCTCCCGGTCCGGCCGTATCCCTCGAGGCCGGATGGAGCGATGAAACCAAACGATAAGGGCTAAGTAAAATTTAATAACTTTACCTAGACACTAAAATTAATTTAGTATGCTCTATGAGAAACCTCACGCTCAAGCAATTCAAGACCGTGCAAGCCATTGTCAGCCACGGGAAAATCGTGAGCGCGGCCAAGGTATTAGGCCTTTCCCCTCCAGCGGTTACGATCCAGCTGCGACAGGTGGAGGAGGAGTTCCAGCTGGCCTTGTTCGACCGGACGTCGGACGGCATGCGTCCCACCGCCGCAGGGCTGGCGTTCGTCGAAGCGGCGCAGGCCATCGAGGAGCGGCTGCGTCTGCTCGAAGACGAGATGGACGCCATCAAGGGCGTGCGCACCGGCAGCCTGAGGCTCGGCGTCGTTTCCACCGCCAAATATTTCGCGCCGCGGCTCATGGCCGGCTTCATGAAGGAGCATCCCGATATCGACATGCGCCTCGCCATCGGCAATCGGGCGGAAACGATCGACAGGCTGAAGAACCACGACATCGACATCGCGCTGATGGGTCGTCCGCCCAAGGAAGTTTCGGTGCGCGCATCCGTCTTCGGCGACCATCCGCTGGTCATCGTCGCGCCGCCCGACCACCCGCTGGTTTCGGCACGCGACATTTCCAAGGAAAGGATCGCCGAGGAGCATTTCCTTATCCGCGAGCCAGGCTCGGGCACGCGCATCTCGCTGGAGATATTCCTGAGCGATGTTCCTGGCCGGATCGACGATCTCGGCGTCGAGATGGGTTCGAACGAGACGATCAAACAGGCGGTGATGGCAGGTCTCGGCATTGCCTTCATCTCCGCCCACACCATCGCCGCGGAGACGGAAGCCGGCCGGCTCGTCATTCTCGACGTGGCCGGCATGCCGATCCGCCGGCAATGGTTTTCGGTGATGCGCACCGATCACGCTATCTCGCCGGCCATGGCGACTTTCAACGATTTTCTGATGCGCAAGGGGGCGACGCACCTGCCCCTGTTCGGCAAGCTGTATCCCTACGCCGAAGCGAATGAAGCGGTGCGAGCGCAACATTCGGGAGCGCCCGGAAAGCGGCGGGGGTGAAACGCCTTACATATCCGCTGTCGAGATTATGCGAAAAGGTCGACAAGGGCGTGGACAATCGGCCACTGCCGATGGTGGCCGGCTAGCTCGCATGTTATGTTGCGATGCGGAAGGGCAGGGGCGCGCTTTCACACTCGCTTCAAGACGGATGGGCAGCCTAACCCTGCAGACAATCGCTATGCAACCCGGGCGTGGGGTCCGGGGATCGAGGGGAAGGGGCAATGCTTTATACAATCGTGATGATGGTCTGCATGACGGCTGTGCCGCAGACCTGTGAGCAACGCGAGGAAATGGCGGACGGGCTGGCCATGAATCCCGGGGTTGCCTTCATGCAGGCGCAGCCGGTGGTCGCCCACTGGCTGGAGACGCATCCTGGCTATTTCGTGCAGCGCTGGCGCGTGCTGCCCGGCCGGGGAAGCTGACAGGCCTCTATTTCTTCGCCGCGAGCGTTTCCGAGACTGTCCTGGACAGCTGATAAAGCCGCTGCTCGATGATCGTCGGCACATCGCAGACGTAGGTCAGCGATTGCGCACGCTCGTTGAAGATTCGCGTCGCGAAATTCAGTTGGTCGGTCCGCCGTTCGACCTCGTCCTGATCGGCGCCTGGTTTTGCGCGCAACGCATCGACATCCGAGGCTTCCTTGCGCAATTCGGAGGCCATTTCGAGCTGCTTGTGGGCGTAACGGGAAATGCCGGAAATCACGTGCGAACGCTCGGCGTCCATGTGGTCGAACATCCCCTGCACGAGCATCGCCATCTTTGGCGCAAGTTGCCCGGCCGGCAGGGAGGCCGCAAAATCCCTGATCTTCTTCTGCGCGTCTGCAATCGGCAGCCTGCGGGCCGCCACCTCCTCGACCAGGGCGGAGACGGAAGCGTCCTGCGACCAATCCTTCGCCGCCGGTGGAAGGTTCGGTCCGTTCCAGACCTGGCCGAGCGAGAGTTGCGGCACCTTGCGCTGCACGCACGGCCAGTCCGGATCGCTGTTCGCGGCCATGGCGCTGGCGCTTGCCACGAGCATGGCAGCGGCAACCAGGCTGCGGACAAGGCTCATCCGTCGCATCAACCGTTTCCTCCCGTGCCCTGTTTGCGGGTTATCAGGCCGCGCGAAGGGTCGTAGGCGACGATGGCGCCTCCCAGAAACAGCAGCGTGCAGCCGGCAACGACACCCAGCGACAGCCAATCGACCTGCCCATAGAAGGCGAAGCGGATCAGCTCGACGGCATAGGTGAAGGGGTTGGCGAGGCAGAGCTTGTAAAGCAGCGGGCTCGCCTCCTGGATGCGCCACAAAGGGTAGAGCGCCGGAGAAGCGAAATAGCCGGGAAAGATGACGAAGTTCATGATGCCGGCGAAGTTTTCGAGCTGCTTGATCATCGAGGACAAAAGCATGCCGAGCGCACAAAGCATCATGCCCGACAAGAACAGCGCCGGCAGCACGAACAAATAGCCGAGCGGCGGCGCCTTGACGCCCCAGAACCAGGCAACGATCAGGAACGCGTAGACCTGCGCGATCGATACGGCGACGCCGGCGAGCATCTTCGACACCAACAGGAACCAACGCGGAAACGGGCTGACCAGCAGGATGCGCATATTGCCCATCTCGCGGTCATAGACCATCGACAACGAGGACTGCATGCCCGAGAACAGCAGGATCATGCCGCACAAGCCCGGCGTGATGTAGACCTCGTAGAGCACATAGGTCTTGTAGGGCGGGATGATCGAAACGCCGAGCACCTGCCGGAAACCGGCGGCAAAAATGAACAGCCAGACGAGCGGCCGCACCAGCGACGAGATGAAACGCTCGCGCTGGTGCAGGAAGCGCAGGCATTCCCGTACGACGACGCCTTTGAGACAGATGAGATAGTGACGAAAGCCGAACGCCCCGGACTTAACCGGCGTAACGGCGGCGACCTTTTCCGGCATTGCGGGAGCGCTCATGGCGAGGTCTCCGCAATGCCGGCTGCTTCGCTGCGGCTCAGCCTCGAAAAAGCGTCGCGGATCGAGCCAGCACCGCTTGCCCTGACGACGTCGGCCACCTTGCCCTTGGCCACCAGGTCACCCTGCCGCAGAACGACGACATGGTCGCCGTCCTCAATCTCGTCGATCAGATGGGTGGCCCAGAGCACGCCGATGCCCTCGGTTGCGACCAGCTTGCGGATGGTGGCAAGAATGCCCGCGCGCGACTGGATGTCGAGACCGACGGTCGCCTCGTCGAGCAGCAGCAGGGACGGGCGGTGGAGCAGCGCCCTGGCGATCTCGATGCGCCGCATCTGGCCGCCGGAAAGGCTGCGTGCCTTGTCATGCTCACGGCCGTGCATGTCGACCGTCGCAAGCAGCGCTGCAATGCGCTGCTGGGCTTCGTGCCGTCCGATGCCGTGCAGCGAGGCATGATAGGAGAGGTTCTGGTAGACGCTCAGATCGAGGTCGAGCGTCCGTGCCTGGAAGACGATGCCGACACGCCTGAGCGCCTCGCCGGATGCACGGCTGACGTCATGGCCGAAGATGCGGATCGATCCCCGGCGCGTATCGTAAAGGTGGCTGATCAAAGAGAACAGAGTTGTCTTGCCGGCACCATTGAGGCCGAGCAGGGCAGTGAAAGTCGCCGGCGCGATCGAGAACGAGACGTCGCTGAGCGCCCGCTTCGGACCATAGGAATGGCTGACGCCGGCGATGTCGAGCGCCGCCACCTCGTCTCCCGCTCTCCCGGTCCTCGCATGCTGCATGGATGGCTCCTTAATTGGGCGATATGGCAACACCCCAGGGTTGCTGGCCGACCGTGACCGACTGAACGGGCTCGTCCGTAGCCGTATCGATGAAAGTGATGTCGTTGGAATTGCCGTTCGTGGTGATCAGTGTTTTCTGATCGGGGGTGAAGTCCAGATGCCAGACGCGCTGGCCGACGAGGATGTATTTCTCCACCTCGTGGGTTTCGGTGTCGATCACCGCGACGTGGTTCGCCGGGCCGAGCGCGACATAGGCTTTCTTGCCGTCGGCGCTGATGGCGATGCCGACCGGCTGGATGGTTTCGGCCCGCAGTCCCGGAATCGCGAACTTGATCTTCTTCACGACCTGGCGCTTGGCGTTGTCGATGACGCTGACGGTGCCGCCGACTTCGGCGCTGACCCAGACCTGCGAGCCGTCGGGCTTGAACGCGGCGAAGCGCGGGCGTGTGTCGACCAGCACGTTGTCGGTTACGTCATGGCTCCCGGTATCGATGAAATGCGCCATGCTGGTGGTCTCCGAGGTGTTGACCATGGTTTTTCCGTCGGGGCTGACGGCCATGCCTTCCGGCTCCACGCCGACCGGGATCTCGGTCTTGACTTCCTTGCTGTCGACGTCGATCGCGGTGACCAGGTTGTCGTTTTCGTTGGCGACGTAGAGCGTCTTGCCATCGGGTGAGAGCACGAACAATTCGGGATCGTCGCCGGAGGGCAGCGTGCCGACGACCTGTAGCGTCGCGGTGTCGATGATCTGGATCGTATTGTCGTCGCTGGCGCACAGATAGATGAACTTGCCGTCGTGCGAGATGGTGATGCCGCGCGGTCTCTGGCCGACGTCGACGGTCTTGACCACCTGCATGGTCGCCGTATCGACGACGGTCATTGTATTGTCCTTCTCATTGGAGACATAGGCGGTGTAGGCCGATGCCGGGCCGGCCATGACGCCGGTTGCGAGAATGGCGAGTACGCAAGCTCGTCTCTGCACGAATTCCTCCCGATTGGCGCTACTTGAGAACGCATTTCGTTTCCGGTTGATCGATACCGAGGGTGTCGAGCTCGGAGACCTGGTGGAGATAGCCTTCCTGGGGAGATGTCGAGACGACCGATTTGGTATCGCCAAGCAGGATCGGCTGGCGCAACTGGAGGTTCCATTTGCGGAAGGTCAACTTCTGTCCCTTGAAGGCGGCGACCGAGAAATCATCCGAGCGGATGTAGTCGCTGACCTTTTTGGGATCGTCGCCATTGGTGCGTGTGGTAGCTTCGCCGACGGCCCGCACGGCCGTCCAGGCCGACATGTCCTTGGACAGCATTCGCCGACCTGTCGCTTTCAGGAAGCGACTTTGCATCTGGATGCCGCCCCACTGCTCACTCGCGGGATGCCATGACGATGCCACAAGACCGGCCGTGCCTGCGACCAGCCGCGACGTCCAGGTGCGATAGGGTACGTAGGTCCCGAACACCTCGCTTTCGTCGGCCACAAGCAGCACGTCATGTTCCGGCAGGTCTTGCGTGAATACCGAAATCTGCTGCTGTATCTGGGTGGCTCCGGTATCGGTTCGGCGCGCCGTGCCGGTATCCTTGAATTCCTTCTCGGCGACGATCTGGCCGCCGAAGCGGGTTGCCGCGCGGCGCAACGCATCGGCGTAGAGGTGGTCCTGCTCATGCGAGCCATAGAGCAGCACCCAGTTCGGCCATTTCTTCACCATGAGGTACTGCGCCAGAGCGTCGGCGAGCATGCTTCGCGTCGGCGCGATGTGGAAGACATTTATGCGGCAGTCCTCTTCGCGCAGGCTGTCGTCGGTGGCGCCGACGTTGAAGATCAGCACACCCTTGTCGCGGGCGATGTCGGCGATCGACAGCAACTGCCTGGCCGAGAGGTCCGCGACCACATAGCGGTCGCCTTTGGCGATCAGGTCGTCGAATGCCTGAACCGCGTCCGCGTCAGGCTTTATCTCGGTGACGTCGAGGTTGAATTTCTGCTTGATGAATTTGCCCGTCGTATTGTTGTCGCCAATAGCGACATTGGCGCCGGCGACACCTTCGTCACGCGGCGGCGCCTCGAGCAGGGAAAGCGTCAGCCGCGGCGCGTAGGCTCGCAAATAGCCTATCTTGATTTCGGTTATCTTGTCTTCCGGCTTGATCGCGTCCGCCGATTGCGAGGTCGGTTGCTGGGCCGACGCACCCGGAGCACCAGCGGCCAGGGACAGAAAGCACAAAAGGGCCAAGGTGCCCGGCACCGCGCTTGTCATCGACAGAATTACCCATTCTTGCGCTTGCTCGATCGTTGCCGGACCAGCGCGAAGTCAAGGTGCCCCAAGAGGAGCTTAGTGAGCCCGCGGGATTTATCAACCTCGTGAGCAGGACATCTCGGCTCTGCTTTAGTCCTATTCCCGGGCAAGGAGGTCGGGAGGCGCGGTACCTTGGTAGAATAGACTTATGAGGTGGATCGTTCGATTATTGCGATCTCACGGCAACCAGGAAACGGACATTTTGTTGCGAGGCGGGCCTAAGCCCGCCACGAGTTGACAGTTTTGTCTATTGCCTTGGGAGGATACCTCGATGAAAACGCGTGCCGCCGTTGCTGTTGGTGCCGGAAAGCCGCTGGAGATCATGGAGGTCGACCTCGACGGTCCGCGCGACGGCGAGGTGCTGGTCGAGATCAAGGCGACCGGCATCTGCCACACCGACGAGTTCACGCTGTCGGGCGC